>JBIIIA010000235.1:0-5409 GCA_044235195.1 Thermoflexales bacterium | reverse complement strand
TTGCTGGCGTGGCAGGCGAGCGGCCTGCGACTGGCGGCGGCGTGCGCGGCCGGCCTGTTCGTATGCGGCCTGTTCGGGCTGTGGGAGCAGACGATGCAGACGCTGGCCCTGATGCTGGCGGCGGTGTCGCTGTCCGTGGTGATCGGAATTCCGATCGGCGTGATGATGGCGGTGGCGCCGCGCGCGGCGCGGATCGTGCGGCCGATCCTGGATGCGATGCAGACCATGCCGGCGTTCGTCTATCTCGTGCCGGTCGTGCTGTTCTTCGGCATCGCGCGCGTGCCGGCGGTGCTGGCGGCCATGGTGTATGCGATACCGCCGGTGATCCGCCTGACGGCGCACGGCGTGGCCACGGTCGAGACTACGGCTCTCGAAGCGGCGCGCGCATTCGGCGCCACGCGCGGACAAATTCTGCGCACCGTGCAGATTCCGCTGGCGATCCCGTCGATTCTGGCGGGTGTGAACCAGACCATCATGATGGCGGTGGGCATGGTGGTCATCGCGGCGATGATCGGCGCGGGCGGGCTGGGCCGCGAAGTGTTCCTGTCGCTGCAGCGGCTGCAGGTGGGGCAGGCGTTCGAGGCTGGCCTGGCGATCGTCATCGTGGCGATGATGCTCGATCGCATTTCGAGCGGGATGCAGAAACTGGACGTGGCGGAACAGCGCGCTCGGCGAGCGCTGCGCATCGCTGCGGTGTTCGTCGCCGGGGCGGCGATCGCCTTCGTCGTCGGCGTCGTGGCGTTCCCGTACAACACCTTCCCGCTCGAGTGGCGCTTCCTGGTGCGCGAGAGCGTGGACGGCGCGGTGCGCTGGGTGCGCGACGAGTTCTACTGGGCGACGGGTGGATTCAGCGACCTGGTCACGATCTATCTGCTCAACGTCCTGCGCGACGTATTCACCGGCGCGCCGTGGCTGACGGTGACGGCGTTGTTCACCGCGACGGCGGCGCGCGTCGGTGGATTTCGTTTGGCGGCGGCGACGGCGGTGTGCCTGGCGGCGATCGCTGGGCTGGGGATGTGGGCTCCGGCGATGGACACGCTGAGCCAGATCCTGCTGGCGACGGCGGCGACGATCATGGTCGCGCTGCCGGCCGGAATCGCGGCGGCGCATTTCACGTGGCTCAGCCGCATTCTGCGGCCGATCAACGATTTCCTGCAGACGGTGCCGACGTTCGTCTTTCTGGTGCCGGTGATGATGCTGTTCAACATCGGGCGCATGCCGGGGCTGATCGCGGCGGTGCTGTATGCGGTTCCTGTGGGCATCAAGCTGACCGAACTGGGGATCGGCCAGGTGTCGGTCGACGTAGTCGAAGCGGCGCGCGCGTTCGGCAGCACGCGCTGGCAGATGATCCGCAACGTGCAGCTGCCGCTGGCGCGGCGTTCGCTGGCGCTGGCGATCAACCAAATGATCATGATGGTGCTGGCGATGACGGTGATCAGCGGCATGGTGGGCGGCGCCGGGCTGGGGCTGGAGGCGGTGACCGGGCTGGCGCGCAACCAGACCGGGCAGGGGATGGAGGCGGGAATTTCCATCGTGCTGATGGCCATCGCGCTGGATCGATTGACGCAGGCGTGGGCCAACAAGGGAGAAGCGAAGCAGCCATGAACGGAACGATCATCGACGTGAGCCGCGAATTTTTCGGCGAGGTAGTGCGGCCGATATTGGAGAGCGAGGCGCCGGATCTCGCACAGCACATGGCGATCGGCGTATTCGGCTACGGCTCGGAAGTGCTGCGGCTGGACGACGAGTATTCGCAGGATCACCACTGGGGCCTGCGCGTCAACGTGTTGATGCCGCGCGACATGCTGGCGGCGCGTGGTGCGGAGATCGAAGACGTGCTGGCGGCGCGGCTGCCGTCGCGCTGGCGCGGCTTCGACCTCGGCGAGTATTACTCGCGCACGAAGGGCGTTTCGCTGGCTTCCCTCGAGGACCACCTGACCAACACGATCGGCATCGATCATCCGCCGCGCGACTATCGCGAGTGGCTGGCGATTCCGGAGGAAGACATCACACACGTGGTGGCGGGAGAAGTGTGGCACGACCCGTCCGGCCGCTTCAGTGCGGTGCGCGAGGCGCTGGCGGCGTACTATCCCGAGCCGGTGCGCATCCGCAGGCTGGCGCACTGGTGCCGCTACTTCTCGGGGATGGGGACGTATGCGCTGAAGCGCGCACTGCTGCGCGACAACGAGCTGTATGCGAGCACCACGTTCGCGCGGGCGCTGCGCTGGGGCGTGCAGATGGCCTTCATGCTGGATCGCACGTATTACCCGTACGACAAATGGCTGACGGCGGCGTTTCGGCGGCTGCCGCGCATGGCGGCGCGGCTGGGGGAAATCGTCGACGAGGCGCCGCGCCTGAGCACGCCGTGGGAGCGCAAGCTCGCGCTGCTCGACCGCATGGCCGACGTGATCGACGCGACGATGGTCGAAGATGGGCTGATCGACCCGCATCCGAAGTTCCGTACGTCGTCCAGCTCCGGGTATCGTCTGCTCGAAAATGCCTACGCCGAGCTCGTTCGGAAATCGCCGCCGGAGATTCGGCGCGTGACGCCGACGTGGGACCAGATCTACTGGGAGCAGTTCCACAGCGGCTACGTCGACGGCATTTCACAGGAGACGTGGCGCGGGTTGTTGAATCTGCAGCCCGAAGAGTAGCATTAGCACCGACATGAATTCCGTCGAACGCATCCGCGCGACGCTCGCGCATCAGCCCGTGGACCGCACGCCGATCGACTGCTGGCTGTATCAGAAACAATTCGTCGAAATGTTGAACGCCGAGTACGGCACGCGCGAGCAGTTCCTCGATGAATTCGAGATCGACGTGTTCGTCGGCATGGTGCCGTATCCCAATCAATTCGGCCGCAAGTTCACGGTGGATGAACTGGCGCAGATCGAGCTGCCGTCGCCGCGTGATGCGCGCTGGCTGGACTTCGACGGCTGGAACTACGACTTCGGCGGCGTCAACGTGCGCACGGCGCTGCGCCAGCAGAAAGGGCGGCGCGCGGTGCTGGCGCACACGTGGGGCATCGTGGAAGGGACGAGCAGCTTCCTGGGCATCGAGAACTGCTGGATGAACCTGGGCGCCGAGCCGACCAAGATGATGGCGTGGTTCGATCGCTACGCCGACTGGATGTGCGGGCTGGTCGACAACCTGGTCGACGCCGGCGTCGACATGATGACGCTGAGCGACGACTGGGGCAGCAACCGCACCATGTTGTTTTCCCCGCGCATGTGGCGGCGCATGATCAAGCCGTACGCCATGCGCATCGTGCAGCATGCGCGTTCGCGCGGGCTGCCGGTGAATCTGCACAGCGACGGCTACCTCGTCGACATCCTCGACGACATCGTCGAGATCGGCTACGCCTCGTGGCATCCGGTGCAGGAGAGCAGCGGCATGGACCCGCGCACGATCAAGGAAAAGCTGCAGGGCCGGCTGGTGATCTACGGCTCGCTCGACGTCGTGGACGGGCTGCTGCGCTACGACGGCGACGCGCTCGACGAGTACATCGCCCAGCGCTTCGCGATTTACGCGCCGGGCGGCGGGTTCATTTACAACACCGGCCATTTCGTGCAGCCGGACATCCCCCCGCAGCGACTGCTGCGCGCGTACCGCACGGTGCGCGATCTGGCGCAGCGCTACGGTACGCTGATGAAACCAGGATTCTAAGAATCCTGGTTTCGTAAACTTATGTACCCCAATCCCATCTCCTACTGGCAGCAGACCCATCGCAACCACACCCCCGTCCACGAGCTGCTGCGCGAGGCGGAGGTGGTGGTCGTCGGCTCCGGCGTGCACGGCGCCTGTGCGGCGTACTGGCTGGCGCGGCTCGGCGCGAAGCCGGTGGTGCTCGAACGCGGGATGCCGGCGCACGGCGCGAGCGGCCGCAACGGCGGCCTGTGCGTGACTGGGCCGGCGAACGACTACGCCACGCTCGTGGCGCAGACGGGGCGTGAACGCGCGCGCACGATCCTGCTCGACACGCTGGCGGGATTTCGCATGCTGGGCGAAGTGCTGGCCGACGAACAAATCGAAGCGGCGTGGCGACCGCACGGCAGCCTGTCGCTCGCGCTGAATCACGACGAACTGGCGGCCATGCAGGCATCGGCCGTGTTGATGAAGGAAGACGGCCTCGACGTCGAAGCCGTCGAGGCGAGCGCGCTGCGGCGCTGGCTGGCCGTCGAACCGGCGGCGGAAATCGTAGGCGGAAAATTCAATGCCGATGCTGCGCAGGTTCATTCGGGCGACCTCGTGCACGGCCTGCTGGCGGCGGCGGTGCGCCACGGCGCGCGCGTGTGCACCGGCGTCGACGTGCGCGCGTTCGAGCCGGGCGGCGGCGGCGTGCGCATCGTGACCGAGCAGGGCGACGTGCACGCCGGTGCGGTGTGCATGAGCGTGAATGCGTGGAGCGCGCAGCTGATTCCGGCGCTGCGGGGCATCGTGACGCCGGTGCGCGGGCAGGCGCTGGCGTATGCTGCGTCGCCGCGAGCGTTCGACGTGGGCATCGGGGTGAGCGTCACGCCGACGGGCGAATACGGCCAGCAGCTGCCGAGCGGCGAAATCGTCTTCGGCGGCTGCCGCGCGCACGCGCCAGGCCGCGACGTCGGCAGCTACGCCGTCGACGGTTCGGACGAAGTGCAGCGTGAACTCGAAGCAGTGCTGCCGCGCCTGTTCCCCGGCATGCGGCTCGGCGCGGTGACGCAGCGCTGGTCGGGCACGATGGCATTTACACCGGATCACGATCCGATCATCGGACGGCTGGGCGCGATGCCGCTGTATTACACCGGCGGCTTCAGCGGACACGGCATGCCGTACGCCATGCGCTTCGGCGGCTGGCTGGCGCGGAGCGCGCTGGCCGGTGATCTCGTCGAGGATGCGCGCACGTATTCCGACGATCGATTCAGTTGGTAGAAAAAAACGGGGGACACCAATGTCAACGCTCAACCGCGACCTGCTCGATTCCAATTCGCGCCAGGCGCTCGACCGCGCAGCGGACCTGATGCGGCTGCAGGGACGGCAACTGTTGACGCCGGAGGTGGCGCTGCTCGTGCTGCTGCGCATGCCGCAGTCGACGGCGTCGCGGATGGTGATGCGATTCGCTGCGCAGCGCGCGTTCACCGTGGCTGACCTCGAGCGTGAAATCGAAGAACAGATGCGGACGCGGCCGGGACGCAGCGCGAATTTCACGTACATGACCGGGCAGAACACGCCGGCCGCGCTGTCGGACGAAATGTTGGTGGTGCTCGACGAAGCGCGGGCCACGGCGCTGGCGCGCGGCGAGATTTATATCGCCACCGAAGATTTACTGTCGGCGCTGGCGCAGACGGGAGTGTCGACGGCGGGCATGCTGCAGCGGCGCGGCGTGACGCCGCAGGCGGTGGCGACGTCCATCGCCGAGGGCGTCGTCAGCCG
>JBIIIA010000026.1:0-16929 GCA_044235195.1 Thermoflexales bacterium | reverse complement strand
TTTCTGAAGGCGCATCCCGACGTGCCGGCGCGTGCGGCTTTTCTGTCGTACGTGCAGTTCTATCGCCTGCAGATCGAAGAAGACGGCGATCGCATCGTTGCGTCGACGGCGACGGTCGCACGCAACGCGATCGGCGCGGAGGCGGCGCGGGCGCTGGCGGCGGAGTTCGCGCCGGACGGCGCTCTGCACGCGATGCGAGAACTCTACTGACGCGCCAGCAGCGGCAGCAGCACGCGCGGGCGCGGGTCGAAAATCTCGACGGCGTCGACCGGCCCGTAGGCGTCGCCGCCGATGAGCAGCGCGCAGCCGTCGGCGAGCAGCACGGCGTCGGGCAGCGTGCGGGCGGTGCGCATGGGCGGCAGCGCCATCCAGCGATCGGCGAGCGGGTCGTACAGTTCGGCCGCAGCCAGCGGGCGTCCCTGCGCGTCGTAGCCGCCGGCGACGAGGACATGGCCGCTCGGGAGAAGCAGAGCGGCGTGGCCGGCGCGGGCGGTGAGGAGCGGTGCGGCCGGCAGCCACGCTTCGAGTGTCGGGCTGTAGATCTCCGTCGAGGAGAGCACGCGGGCGTCGTCCGGCCGGCCGCCGACGACGAGGAAGCGGCCATCGACGAGGCGGGTGGCGCTGAAGCCGCTGCGGGCGGTGGACATGTCCGGCCCCGGGCGCCACGAGTCGGTCGTCGGGTCGTAGATTTCCGTGCCGGCGTGCGAGGTGACGTCGTAGCGGCCGCCGGCGACGAGCACTTCGCCGCTGGGCAGGACGAAGGCCGCCGGACCTTCGCGCGGCGTCGTCATCGGGGCAGCCAGCGTCCAGAGTCCGGCGACGGCGTCGTAGCGTTCGGCGGACGTGGTGCCTTCGATGCCGGCGAAGCCGCCGACGACGAGGACATCGCCGTCGGGCAGCAGCACGGCGGCGTGGCCGGTGCGGCCGACGTTCATGCTGCCGGTCGCCGTCCATTTTGCCGTCCATGCGGACGCGGCCGGGTCGTAGAGTTCGGCGGCGGCGGTGTTCGAATACATCGCGCCGGCGACGAGGATGCGTCCGTCGGGCAGCTGCGTGGCGGAATGCGCCGTGTGCGCGAAGTGCATCGGCGGGCCGGCGGACCAAACGTCGGCCGTCGGGCTGTAGACGAGCGTGCTGTTCGTGGAGCCGGTGATCCAGCCGCCGGCGACGAGCACGCCGCCGTCGGGCAGCAGCGTGGCGGTGTGCGATTCGCGCGGCTGCGGCAGCGGGGCGGCCGGCTGCCACGAGCCGAGGAACGATGCGAATGCGATCGACGAGGCGGCGATGAGCATGGGACGGGCGGACAGCTCAACCATGAGTCACCTTAAATTACCTTAAATCATCTCGCCGCCTAGGCTGTGGTGTGGGCTTCAGGGGAGCGGCGTGAGCGCTGCAGTAATGCTACTCCGGTGCGGTTCGAGCCACGGCGGGAGCTGCAGCTGCGTGCCGAGGGCAGCGAGCGGTTCATCGACGGTGAAGCCCGGCGGGACCGTGGCGATTTCGATGATGAGGCCGTCGGGGTCGGCGGTGTAGATGCTGTGGAAGTAGCTGCGATCCATGACCGGGGAAATGCGCAGGCCGGCTGCGGCGATGCGGCGTTGGAAGGCGAGCTGCGTCGGGTCATCGGCGACGGCGAACGCGAAGTGATGCGTCTGGCCGGCGCCCATGCGCGCGCGCGGCGTGGAGCGTACATCTTTCCACAGAGCGCGCACGATCGGCGCGCCGGCGGGTGTGGCGCTCCACGTGCGTTCGCCGGGGCCGACGTCGGCGGCGTGCAGGCCGAGCAGATCGCCGTAGAACGAATGAGAAACGTCGAGGTCGGACGACCAGATGACGATCTCGGACAGGCGAACGTAGCCGGCGTCGACGCCGCCGCGCAGGGCGTATTCGACGCCGTCCGGATCGTGCACGATGCGTTCGGTGCCGGCGCCGGTGCCGTACTGCAGGGCGATGCGCGAGACGCCGCCGATGCCGGGCGCGCCGCGGCGGGCGCCGGCCCATTCGAAGAACGTGACGGCGCTGCCGGCCGTCGCAGCGGCGTCCGTGTAGTAGAGATGGTACGACGTCGGATCGTCGAAGTTCACGGTTTTCTTGGCCAGGCGCATGCCGAGCGGACCGGTATGAAAGGCGAAATTGCGCTGCGCGTCGGCGGTGCCGAGGGTGACATGATGCAGGCCGATGATGGACATGGCTACGTGTATACGCGCGGCGATGAGATGCGCGTGAGACGGCGAGTTGCGAGGGCGGCGGCTCGTGCGTACAGTTCGACGTATGTCAAATTCGGACGAACTCCAGCTGCTGACGGACGAGCAGCGCCGATGCTACGAGCGCGACGGTTATTTTGCTATTCATGAATTCTTCGATGCGCGTGAAGTGGCGGCGATGGTGGCCGAGCTCGAACGCTTTAAGCGCGAGGGGCTCGGCCGCAACGTGGCCACCGACGGCGACGGGACGACGCATTCGCGCACGCGGATCAACTACCAGATCATTCCGCTGAACGACAAGAGCACGCTATTCCGGGCGCTGCCATATCACCCGAAAGTCGTGTCGGTGATTCGCCAGTGCATCGGCGATCCGTTCGTGCGCTATCTCGACCAGATCTTTCTGAAGCCGGGGCAGAGCGGGGCGGGCACGCAGTGGCACGTGGACAACGCGTACTTCAAGATTGCCGATCCGACGAAAGGCATCGGCATGTGGATCGCGCTGCACGATGCCACGATCGCCAACGGGACGATGCACATGCTGCCCGGCGTGTATGCCGAAAAATTCGAGCACGAGCGCGACATGAGCAGCGACCATCACATCACGATGCGAGTGACGGATGAGTCGCGCGTGGAAGCCGTCGAGATGAAGGCCGGCGGCGCGCTGTTCTTCAACTTCGGCGTGCCGCACTGCACGAAGGCCAACACCACCGACCGCGAGCGGGCCGGGCTGGCGTATCACTTCCTGCGCACCGACTATGTGCCCGATCGCGTGGGGTTCGGCCCGCGCAAGGATTTGATCCACGTGACCGGCGCGGATGCGAGCGGCGGCCGCGGCGAGTACGGCGTCGACGTGCAGGGCGCCTGGGAGTCGGAAGTCGCCGCGCGCGTCGATTAAGCCGCAGCCGAGAATTCGCTGAGTGCGCCGTGGCAGCCGAGACGCTGGTTCGATGCTCTCCTACACTACCAACCTATGGCCAGCATTCTGCTACGCAACATTCATACGCTCGCGACGATGACCGGCGAGCGCGGCGCGCCGTCGCAGCCGATCGCCGACGGCGTGGTCTTCGTGCGCGACAACGTCATCGCCTGGGCCGGTTCGGCTGCGGAATGGGCGGCGGCGAGCGCGACCTTCGCCGACGCCGACGCGGCGCGCGTGATCGACCTGCGCGATCACATCGTGCTGCCCGGCCTCGTCAACACGCATCACCATCTGTATCAGACGCTGACGCGCTGCATCGCGCAGGACAGCGGCCTGTTCAACTGGCTGAAGACGCTGTATCCGATCTGGCTCGGGCTGACGAGTGAAGCGGTGCACGTCAGCGCGCTGACCGGGATGGCCGAGCTGATGCTGAGCGGCTGCACGACGGCGTCGGATCATCTGTATATCTACCCGAACGACTGCAGCATCGACGATGAAATACGCGCTGCGCACGAGATCGGCCTGCGCTTCCACGCCACGCGCGGCAGCATGAGCCTGGGCGAATCGCAGGGCGGCCTGCCGCCGGACAAGGCCGTCGAGCGCGAGGACGTGATTCTGCGCGAGAGCGTGCGGGCGATCGAGCGGCATCACGACGCGCGGCGGCACGCGATGGTGCGCGTGGCGCTGGCGCCGTGCTCGCCGTTCAGCGTAACGACCGATCTGATGCGCGAGAGCGCGCGCCTGGCGCGGCGCTACGGCGTGATGCTGCACACGCATCTGGCCGAAACGCGCGACGAAGACGAGTTCTGTCTGTCGATGTTCGGCAAGCGGCCGCTGGATTACGCCGAGTCGGTCGAGTGGGTGGGGCCCGACGTGTGGTTCGCGCACGGCGTGCACTTCAAGGCGCAGGATTTGCATCGCATGGGAGCGTGCGGCTGCGGCGTGGCGCACTGTCCGTCGAGCAACATGCGGCTGGCGTCGGGCATCGCGCCGATCCGGCTGATGTGGCAGAACGGCGTGAAGGTCGGGCTGGGAGTGGACGGCAGCGCGAGCAACGACGGCAACCACATGCTGGGCGAGGCGCGGCAGGCGCTGCTGCTGCAGCGCGTGATGGACGAGAGCTTTGCGATGTACGAAAGCGTATCGGGCGGGCAGCCGGGCTCGGCGCTGTCGGCGCACGACGCGCTGTGGCTGGCGACGCGCGGCGGCGCCGAGGTGCTCGGCCGCGACGACATCGGCCGGATCGCGCCGGGGTATTCGGCGGACATGATCGCGGTGAACCTGAACCGCGTCGAATATGCCGGGGCGCTGCACGATCCGCTGGCGGCGCTGGTGTTCTGCGCGCCGCGCGGCGTGGATTGGAGCATGATCAACGGGCGCGTGGTGATCGAAGGAGCGCGGCTGAGCACGGTGGACCTGCCGAAGGTGGTGGAGCGACACAACGCCATCAGCCGGCGCATGATCGCTGCGGTGTGACGGCGACGGAGACGGTGACGGAGACGGTGAAAGCGAGGAAAGATGAGCGACGTGCGAATTCGGCGAGCGCTGCGACGCGACGTGCCGGAGATACAAGCGATCTACAACCACTCGGTGCTGCACGACACCGGATCGTACGACGAAGAGCCGCGTCCGATCGCGGAGCGTTACTACTGGTACGACGACCATGAGCACAGCGGGCTGCCGGTCTACGTGGCGGAGAGCGACGGCGGCGTGGTGGGCTGGAGCTCGCTGAGCCGGTTTCGCGCGCGGCCGGGATATCGCTACACGGTCGAGGACTCGGTGTATGTGCGCCACGGATTTCGCGGCGCCGGCGTCGGTCGACTGCTGCTCGAGGCGGTGGTGCGCGACGCCGGTGAAGTGCTCGGGATGCACACAGTGGTGGCGGTGATCGGCGACGTCGAGAACCGCGCCAGCATCGGGCTGCATGCGCGCTGCGGATTCGTGCAGGCGGCGCTGTTGAAACAGGTCGGGTACAAATTCGGCCGCTGGCTCGACCAGGTCTGGATGCAGCGCCTGCTGTAGATGTGAGAGAGTACGAGCTGCGAATATGTACGACCTGATTTTGTTCGACCTCGACGAGACGCTGTATCCGCGCAGCGCCGGGCTGATGGATCACATCGGCGCGCGCATCACGCAATACCTTGTGCAGCATATGGGAGTGCCGCCGGAGCGATCGGCGGCGATGCGCAGCCATTTTCGCGGCACGTACGGCACGGCGCTGCGCGGCTTGATCGAGGAGGGCTACCCGGTCGACCTCGAAGACTACTTTCGCTTCGTGCACGACATTCCGCTGGAGACGATCGGCCCGGACACGGAGCTGCGTTCGCGGCTGCTGCGCCTGCCGCTGCGGCGCGCGGTGCTGACCAACAGCAACATCGAGCATGCCGAGCGCGTGCTGCGGCGGATGCAGATCCACGACTGCTTCGAGCGCATCGTCGACATCCGCGCGCTCGACATGGTGAACAAGCCGGACCCGGCGGCGTATGTCAAGACGCTGGCGATGCTGGGCGGCGCCGCCGAGCGCACGATCTTCGTCGAAGACAACACCGTGAACACGCGACCGGCGCGCGCCATGGGGATTACCACCATCGTGATCGACCATCCGCTCGACCCGCCGCCGGACCCCGGGGCCGACTACGCCGTGCCCGACCTCGGCGCGGCGCTTGACGTGGTCGAGCGGCTGGTGCGGATGTAGCGACGAGGGACCGCCGACTACAGACCACGGACGACCGACACCGTCGGCAGTTGGCCAAAGAGTGTCGATCGCCGCGGTCGTCATTTCGCCCCCAACGGCGGATTGGCGGATTCAGCGGATTCACCCTCGGCTCACGGCGGACTACAATGCGCCGAATCATGGCACACAAAGTACGATTGAGCGCACGCACGATAGCGGTGCAGCCGTCGGCGACGATGGCGGTGGAAGGGCGCGTGCAGGAGATGCGACGCGCAGGTGAGAACGTGATCGGCTTCGGCGCGGGCGAGCCGGATTTCCCGACGCCCGACGCGATCAAGGACGCCGGCATCGAGGCGATCAGCAGCAACTTCACGAAGTACACGGCGACGGGCGGCATGCCCCAGCTGAAGGAAGCGATCGCCGCGCGCTGCACGAGCGAGCAGGGGCTGGCGTACAAGGCGTCGCAGATCTGCGTGCACAACGGCGGCAAGGAGAGCATCTTCCTGGCGACGCAGGCGATTCTCGATCGCGGCGACGAGTGCATCATTCCGGCGCCGTACTGGGTGAGCTATCTCGAGATGGTGCGGCTGGCCGAGGCGACGCCGGTGATCGTGCCGACGACGGCGAAGGACAACTTCAAGGTCACGCGCGCGATGCTCGAGGCGCACACCACGCCGCGCACGCGCATGCTGCTGCTGAACTCGCCGTCGAATCCGACCGGCATGGTGTACACCGAAGCCGAATTGCAGGACATCGCCGATTGGGCGCGCACGAACGATGCGGTGATTCTGACCGACGAGCTGTACGACCGCATCGTATTCACGTCGACGTATGCGCGCTGGCTGAAGGTGGCGCCGGACCTGGCCGAGCGCACGATCGTGGTGAACGGCCTGTCGAAGGCGTACTCGATGACCGGGTGGCGCATCGGCTATGCCGCCGGCCCCGAGGGCTACATCAAGGCCATGCTGAAGATTCAGGGCCACAGCACGTCGCATCCCTCGTCGATTTCGCAGGCAGCGGCGCTGCGCGCGTACACGATGGATCTGGATGCCGAGATTGAAGTCATGCGCGCCGAATTCCAGAAGCGCCGCGACTGGATCGTGCCGGCGATGAACGCGATTCCGGGCGTGCACTGCGTGAACCCCGAGGGAGCGTTCTACGTATTCCCGGATCTGAGCGGCGTGTTGAACAAGCCGCTGAAGTACGGCCGCACGTGCACCACGAGCGAGGAAGTGGCGATGTATCTCCTCGACAGCGTCAAGGTGGGCATCGTGCACGGCGAGGCATTCGGCGCACCGGGCTGCGCGCGGCTGAGCTACGCCATGGCGCTGCCGAAGATTCAGGAAGGCGTGGCGCGCATCGCCGACGCACTCAGCTACTGATGGCACTGAGCGCGACGATCTACCAGTTCGACGTATCGCTCGCGCACGTCGACCGCGGCGTGTACGAAGACCTTTCTTTTAAGGTGGCGATGCACCCGTCCGAGTCGATGGAGTACATGCTTTCGCGGACGCTGGCCTACTGCTCGGAGTACGAGGAGGGGCTGGCGTTCGGCAAAGGCATCGGGCAGGAGGACGAGCCGCCGCTGTGGGCGAAGGACTACACCGGGCAGGTGACGCTGTGGGTGGAAGTCGGACTGCCGGACGCCGAGCGGCTGCACCGGGCGAGCAAAGCGTCGCCGCGGGTGGCGGTGTACACGCACCGCGACCTGCCGATTCTGCGGCACAACCTGGCCGGCCGCGTCATCCATCGCGCCGACGAGATTCGGCTGTACGCCCTCGATGCGCGGCTGCTGCGGCGGCTGGCGGAAAAAGTCGACCGCCGCACGCGCTTCGAACTGTCGGTGACGGAGGGCATGGCCTTCCTGACGATCGGCGGTGAAACGTTGGAATTCAGCCTCGCGCCGCTGCCGCTGCTGCAATAGAATCGTGCGACCGTTTGCGGTTGCAACACCAGGAGAAACCCATGTCGGATAGCATTCAATCGCTCGATCAATCGCTGATTTATCCTCCGTCGCCGGACGTCGTGGCGCGTGCGCGCATCCAGAATTGGGACGCCGTCAAGGCGGCCGCCGATGCCGAACCATTGAAATACTGGGCGGAGCAGGCGTCCGAGCTCGAATGGTACGAACCGTGGACGCAGGTCCTCGACGATTCGAAAAAGCCGTTTTTCAAGTGGTTCGTGGGCGGCAAGACGAACGTCGTGCGCAACGCGATCGATCGGCACGCGGCGTCGTGGCGGCGCAATAAACTGGCGTACATCTGGCAGGGAGAAGACGGCAGCGAGCGATTCCTGAGCTACGGCGAGCTCTCGCGCGAAGTGAGCAAATTCGCGAACGCGCTGAAGAGCCTCGGCGTCGGAAAGGGCGATCGCGTGACGATCTACATGGGGCGCGTGCTCGAGCTGCCGATCGCCATGCTGGCGTGCGCCAAGATCGGCGCGATTCACTCGGTGGTGTACGGCGGCTTCTCGGTCGAGGCGCTGCGCGGCCGCATCCACGATTCGCAGAGCAAAGTGGTGGTGACGTGCGACGGCGCGTACGTGTCCGGCAAGCACATCGACTTGAAGGACATCGTCGACGCCGCCCTGTACACGGACCCGCCCACGCCGGTCAAGGACGTGATCGTGTACAAGCGCACCGGCAAGGAAGTGCGCATGTTCAACGGCGACGATCGCCGCGACCACTGGTGGCACGATCTGGTGAAGGATGCCAGCCCGGTGTGCGAAACCGAAGTGATGGACGCCGAGGATCCGCTGTTCATTCTGTATACGTCGGGCAGCACCGGCAAGCCGAAGGCGCTGCTGCACACGCACGGCGGCTACAGCGTGTACACCTACACCACGTTCCGCGCGGTGTTCGACGTGCAGGAAGACGACCGCTACTGGTGCGCCGCCGACCCGGGCTGGATCACCGGGCACAGCTACATCGTCTATGCGCCGCTGATGAACGGCGTGACCAGCATCGTGTACGAAGGCGGCCCGAGCTATCCGGCGCCGGACCGCTGGTGGAGCATCGTGGCGAAGTACGGCGTTTCGATCCTGTACACGGCGCCGACGGCGATCCGTGGATTGATGCGCTTCGGCTCGGACTGGCCGAAGAAGCACGACCTCTCCAGCCTGCGCCTGCTCGGCTCGGTGGGCGAGCCGATCAATCCGGAGGCGTGGCGCTGGTTCTACGAGAACATCGGCGGCAGCCGCTGCCCGATCATGGACACGTGGTGGCAGACCGAGACCGGCGGCTTCATGATCACGCCGACGCCGGTGGTGCCGCTCAAGCCCGGCAGCGGCACCAAGCCGTTCTTCACCATTCAGGCGGAAATCGTGGACGACCAGGGCAGCCCGGTGGCGCCTGGGAACGAGGGATATCTGACGATCCTGCAGCCGTGGCCGGGCATGGCGCGCACGATCTACGGCGACGACCAGCGTTACGCAGACACGTACTGGTCGCGATTCCCAGGCCGTTACTTCACGGGCGACTCGGCGCGCATGGACAAAGACGGCTACTTCTGGGTGATCGGCCGCGTCGACGACGTGCTGAAGGTGTCGGGCTATCGCTTCGGTACAGCGGAGTTGGAGAGCGCGCTGGTGGCGCATCCGGCCGTCGCGGAAGCGGCGGTGATCGGCCTGCCGCACGAAGTGCGCGGCAACGCCATCTACGGCTACGTGCTGCTGCGGGCCGGCCACAAGGATTCGCCCGAACTGCGCGAGGCGCTGCGCAACCACGTGGCGAAGATGGTCGGCCCGATCGCCAAGCCTGAAAAGGTGGAAGTCGTCGATCGCCTGCCGAAGACGCGCTCGGGGAAGATCATGCGGCGCCTGCTGAAGGCGCGGGCGCAGGGCCTGCCCGAGGGCGACATCTCGACGCTCGAGGAATAGAGCCGCGACAGGCTCTAGAATCACGGCGTGAACATACGCCGCATCGCATTGCTGCACGTCGCCGCGCTGCTGGCGGCGTGCGGCGTTCCGAACATCGACGGCGGAACGCCCGCCGCGCCGCGAATCGACGCACCGGCCGCTGCCACGGTTACCAGTTCACCGCGCCTCGATCTGGCCGGCGCTGCGCGCGCGGCGCAGTCGTTCGTCGATGCGTTGAACGCCGGCGACTACGCGGCCGCGCACGCGCTGCTCGACCCGGTCGGCCGCACCGAAGCGGCGACGGCGGCCGATCTGCAGGCGGCCTACGACGAGGCGCGCGCGCCCGGGCGCATCACCGTGATCACGGCGCGCATGGCCGGCGGGCTGATCCCCGGCGGCAACGGCGTGGTCGAAGCGCAGCTCGCTTCGGAATGGGAGAGCCCGCTGTTCGGCCGCTTTCCGGTGACGACATCGCTGCGGCTGGCGGATGCGGGCGGTGGTCGCTGGGGCGTGCGCTGGACGCGTGACGCGATCGCCGCGGGATTCGACGGCGGTGCCATCATGCTGCAGCAGACGTGGCTGCCGCGCGGCGCCATCGTGACTGCGGACGGCATCGAGCTGGTCGGCCCGGCGGAGCGGCGACAGATCGGCGTGCAGCGCAGCCGCATCGTCGACGCCGAGCAGGAGCAGCGCATGCTGGCGGCGCTGGAGTCGGTGACCGGCATCGCGGCGGAGAAAATACGCGCGGCGTACGCCGAGGCGCCGGCCGACTGGTTCATTCCGATCGCGGCGCTGCCCGTCGAAAAGGTGAACGAGAGCGCGGCGCTCCTCGAACCCTTTCCCGCGGTGACGGCGCGCGCGCTTTTCATTCGGCAGCGGCATCGATCCGACATTGCGCCGCATCTCATCGGCTCGCTCGGTCCGATCCCTGCCGAAAACGTCGATGCCTATCGCGAGCGCGGCTACCGCGGCGACGAGATGGTCGGCCTGAGCGGACTGGAGGCGGCAGCCGAGGACTTGCTGGCGGGCCGGCCGGAGCGCGTGCTGTACGTATCTCGCGGACAGACGCTGCGGGTGCTCAGCGAATCGTCGGCGGTGCGCGGGGCCGATGTGGTGCTGAGCATTCGATCGACGCTGCAGATCACCGCGCAGGCGCTGCTGGAAGGACGGCGCGGCGCGATCGTCGTGCTCGACGTGCGCGACGGCAGCGTGCTGGCGATGGCGAGCGCGCCGACGTTCGATCCGACGAACGTGAAGCAGTCCGATGTCGACGGCGGCGCGCTGCTGAATCGCGCCGCGCAGGGGCTGTATCCGCCCGGTTCGACGTTCAAGATGGTGACGATGGCGGCGGCGCTCGGCGAGGGTGCGGCGACGCCGGACACCGTGTATCTGGACAACGGAACGTGGAGCGGCTTCGGCGCCGAATTCACGAAGACGTGCTGGCGCAAGGGCGGCCACGGGCGCATCACGCTGCAGAACGGCCTGACGGCATCGTGCAACATCGTCTTCTATGAAGTGGGAAAGCAACTCGAGCAGAAAGGCTCCGGCATCCTGGGGGACTACGCGCGGCGCTTCGGTTTCGGCGCGCCGACGGGCATCGAACTGAGCAGCGAATCCGCCGGCGTGGCGCCCGATCCGGACTACGTGCAGCGCGTGCTCGGCGCGGTGTGGCGACCGGGAGACACGGTGAACATGGCGGTCGGGCAGGGCTACGTGCTAGCGACGCCGCTGCAGGTGGCGCGGATGACGGCGGCGATCGCCGACGGCGGCAGGCTGCGCACGCCGCATCTGATCGGCAGCCCGGCGCTGCCGCGGCCCGAACCGCGCGCGCTGCCGCTCTCCGCCGAGCACCTCGCGGCGATGCAGGAGGCGATGGTGGGCGTGACCACGAACGCGCGCATCGGCACGACGACCTATCGCTTCGCCGACTTCGAGTACTACGAAGCGGACGGTCGCTGGGTCGAAGGCACGGCATTGACGAAAGCCCAGCGCGCCTCGCTGCGCAGGCTCGTCGTGGCGGGCAAAAGCGGGACGGCGCAGGCTCCAGGCGACGTCGAGCCGCACGCGTGGTTCACGGCGTATGCGCCGGCCGACGCGCCGGAGATCGCCGTGGCGGTGCTGCTCGAAAACGCCGGGCAGGGATCCGGCCGGGCCGGCCCCGTGGCGCGGCAGGTGATCGAAGCGTGGTACGGGCTGCCGATGTCGCCGACGCCGACGGACGCGCTGGAGAATGACTGACAGGGGACGGCAGACGGCGGACGGCGGACGGCGGACGGCGGACGGCGGACAGCGGACGGCGGACGGCGGTCTGCCGTCGTTCGTCGGCTATCCTTACTCCCCTATGTCCATCCAGACCTACCTGCGGGCCATGCCGAAAGTCGAGCTGCACGTGCATCTCGAAGGCGCGATACGGCCCGAGACGCTGCTGACGCTGGCGCGACGCAACGGCAAGCCGCTGCCCTTCGACACGGTGGACGGCTTGCGCGAGTGGTATCGCTTCGAAGATTTTCCGCACTTCGTCGAGATCTACGTAGCGATTTCGAACTGCCTGACCACCGCCGACGACATCGAACTGATCGCGCGCGAATTCCTGACCGGACAGGCCGGGCAGAACATCGTGCACAGCGAAGTGACGTACACGCCCTACACCGTGTATCAACTGACGGGCATTCCGTTTGCCGAGCAGATCGCGGCGCTGAACCGAGCGCGGGCGTGGGCCGAGCGCACCCATGGTGTGACCATGTCGTTGATCACCGACATCGCGCGCGAAGTGACGCCCGAGAAAGGACACGTCACCGCCGACTGGGCGATCGAATATTTCGGCCGAGGCGTCGACGCATTCGGCCTGGGCGGCTACGAGGTCGGGCATCCGCCGGAGAAGCATGCCGAGGCGTATGCGCGTGCGCGCGCAGCCGGGCTGCCGCCGATTCCGCACGCCGGCGAGACCGAAGGTCCGGCGAGCATTCGCGGTGCGCTGGACGCGCTCGGCGCGGTGCGCATCGGGCACGGCGTGCGCTGTCTCGAAGATGCGGTGCTGGTCGATGAACTGCGAGCGCGGCAGATTCCGCTCGAAGTGTGCCCGAGCAGCAACGTGTGCCTCGGCGTGGCGCCGAGCCTGGCCGAGCATCCGCTGCTGAAGCTGATCGACGAAGGGCTGTACGTCACGATCAACTCCGACGACCCGCCGCTGTTCAACACCACGTTGAACGACGAATATGTCGCATGCGCCGAGACGTTCGGCTTCGACGCAGCGACGATGGAACAGCTGTCGCTGAACGCACTGCGCGCGTCGCTCCTGCCGCCGCAGCGCCGCCACGAGCTCGAGCGACGCTTTCTGCGCGACTTCGCGCGGCTGCGCGCCGAGCACGGCGTGTGATCGGCTGCGATCAGTACGCCTGTGCGGTGAGCACGCCGCCGTCGACCGTGAGCTCGGTCCCGGTGATCCAGCGCGCCGCGTCCGAGGCGAGGAAGAGCACGGCATCCGCCACATCGACGACGTCGCCGAGGCGGCCGAGCGGGGCGGCCTTGCGATAGCGCTCGACGCCTTCGGGCCACGCCTGCTCGATGCCCGGACGATGGATCAGGCCCGGGGCGACGGCGTTGACGCGAATGCCGTGTTGGCCGAGCTCCTGCGCCGACGAGCGCGTGAACATGCGCAGGCCGGCCTTCGCGGCCGAATAGTGCGCATGGGCCGGGGCCGGGTTGACCGCTTCGATCGACGTGATGTTGACGATCGCGCCGGCGTGGCCGGCCTCGATCATGCGACGCGACGCCGCCTGTGTACACAGAAAAGCCGTGCGCAGGCACGAGTCGACCACGTTGTCCCAGTCGAGCGGCCGCATCTCCAGCAGCGGGTGAAGCGGGAAGATGCCGGCGTTGTTGACGAGGATGTGCGGCGGCCCGAGTTCGGCGATCGCCGCTTCGGCGAATGCAGATACCTCGAGTGCATCGCGCAGGTCGGCGCGCAGCGCCACGGCGCGGCCGGCGTCGCGGCCGATGGCGCGCACCACCTCGTTCGCGCCATCGATGGACGTGGCATAGTGCACCACGACCGAGGCGCCTGCTTCGGCCAGCCGCAGCGCCACGGCGGCGCCGATGCCGGTTCCGGCGCCGGTGACCCACGCGGTGCGGCCGCTCAGGTCGAGCAGCCGCAGGACGGAAGGAAGCGCGCCGCGGATCATGCGAGTTTCACCGGCCGTCCTTCGGCGGCGCTTTGCAGCAGCGCCTGAATCGTGCGCACGTTCTGGCGTGAATCGATGGCAGAGACGCGCGGCGCCTGGCCGAGCAGGACGGCGTCAGCCATGTCCTCGACTTCGCCCGAGTAGAGATGTTCGGGGCCGGCGATGCGGCGCATTTCGAGCGCGTCGAAGGCCGTGCCGACCATGAATTCTGCGGAGGCGTCGGGCTTGAACGGGCGGGGGATCACGATCATGCCTTCCGAGCCGACGATTTCCATATGCGTGCGGAACGGCATGCGCAGGCTGCTGTCGAACTGCGCCACGGCGCCGCTGGGCCAGTGCAGCGTGCCGGCGAACGAATCGTCGACGCCGCTGGCTCCGATTTCGGCGATGCCGAACGCGGAGATCGGTTCGCGGCCCATCATCGTGCGCGCGTAGTTGATCGGGTAGCAGCCGACGTCCCAGATGCTGCCGCCGCCGAGCGTCTTGTTGAGGCGGATGTTCGATTCCGCATCGATCTGAAACGAGAACGAGCCGCGGATCAGGCGGATGCGGCCGATCGCGCCGGAGTCGATCAGCTTCTTGACGGCGATGGTCTGCGGATGGTGCCGATACATGAACGCCTCGGCGAGGACGACGTTGTTTTCGCGCGCGGCGGCGACCATGGCGTCGACTTCCTCGACCGTATTGGCGAGCGGCTTCTCGCACAGCACGTGCTTGCCGGCGCGCGCCGCCTTTACAGCCCATTCCGCGTGCATCGCATTCGGCAGCGAGATGTAGACCACGTCGATGTCCGGCGCGGCGAGCAGTTCGTCGTAGCTGCCGTATGCGCGTTCGATATGCCACTCGGCGGCATAGGCGCGTGTGCGTTCGAGATCGCGTCCGGCGACGGCGACGAGCTCGTTGCGTGGTGACGAGCGGAGCGGAGGGATGAGAGAGCGATTGATGCGCGCTGTGCTCAGGAGACCCCAGCGCAGAATACGACTGTTGGACATGCGGTGAATTATGCGTCCATCGCTATACTCACGCCATGATCCGATTCGAACACGTAGCATTCAACGTTCCCGACGCGCGCGCTGCGGCGCGCTGGTACTGTGAGCATCTCGGCTTCGTCATCGTGCGACAGTCGGCCGAGCCGCCGTACATGACCTTCATCGCCGACGCCGACCGCAACTTCATGTTCGAGTTCTACTCACGCGACGACGTCGCGTTGTTCGACCCGAGCGCGCTGCACGACGTCACCACGCACGTGGCGATGCACACCGACGACATCGACGGCGATCGAGCGCGGCTGCTGGCGGCCGGCGCACAGGCCAGCGGCGACGTCACCACGACGCCGGCGGGCGACAAGCTGTGCTTCCTGCGCGATCCCCACGGCGTCATTCTGCAGCTGTGCCAGCGCAAGGTGCGGATGCTGTGATGGCAGCCGAAATCGAATCGAAATTCGGGCAGCTGCGCGAGCGCCTGACGCAGGTGAACGACCTCGAGCGCGCGGCGGCGGTGCTGGCGTGGGACCAGGCGACGTACATGCCGAGCGGCGGCGCCGCGGCGCGCGGCAGACAGCTGGCGTTGCTGAGCTCGCTGGCGCACGAACGCTTTACAGATCCCGAAGTCGGGCGACTGCTCGATGGGCTGGCAAGCTGGGCCGAAGCGCGCGGCATCGACGACGACGATGCCGCGACGGTGCGTGCGGCGCGGCTGCGCTACGACCGCAGCGTGCGCGTGCCGAACGCGCTGGTGGCGGAGATGTCCGCGCATCAGGCCGAGTCGTACGACGTGTGGACGCGCGCGCGGCCGGCGAACGACTTCGCGGCGGTGCGCCCGTTGCTGGAGAAGACCGTCGAGCTCTCGCGTCGCTTCGCCGAATGCTTCGCGCCGTACGAGCACGTGATGGATCCGTTGATCGACATGTACGACTACGGCATGCGCGTGAGCAGCGTGAGCGCCGTATTCGACGAACTGCGCCGGCAGCTCACGCCGCTGGTCGAGGCGGTGACGGCGCGGCCCGACGTCGACGATTCCTGTCTGCGGCGGCGCTTTCCGGAAGACGCGCAGTGGCAGTTCGGCGTGGAAGTGGCGAAGGATCTCGGCTACGACTTCGCGCGCGGCCGGCAGGATCGTACGCATCATCCGTTCTGCACCACGTTCTCGATCGGCGATGTGCGCATCACCACGCGGTTCCAGGAATTCGACCTGGGCGACGGCCTGTTCAGCACGGTGCACGAGGCCGGGCATGCGATGTACGAGCAGGGCATCGACATGCGCTACGAGGGCACGCCGCTGGCGGACGGCACGAGCGCCGGCGTGCACGAGAGCCAGTCGCGCCTGTGGGAGAACATCGTCGGCCGCAGCCGTGAATTCTGGTCGCAGTACTATCCCCGGCTGCAGCGCGCCTTTCCGGGCGCGCTCGACGACGTCGACGTCGCGCAGTTTCATCGTGCGATCAACAAAGTTCGTCGCTCGCTGATCCGCGTCGACGCGGACGAACTGACGTACAACCTGCACGTCATCGTGCGCTTCGATCTCGAGCGGCAGATGCTGGAGGGCACGCTGGCGGTGAAGGACTTGCCGGAGGCGTGGCGGGCGCGCTACGCGAGCGACCTCGGCGTGGCGCCGAGCGACGATCGCGACGGATGCATGCAGGACGTGCACTGGTTCGCCGGCGTGGTCGGTGGATCGTTCCAGGGCTACACGCTCGGGAACGTACTCAGCGCCATGTTCTACGAAGCGGCGCTGCAGGCGCATCCGGAGATCCCGGAGCAGATTGCGGCCGGCCGCTTCGATGTGCTGCATGGTTGGCTGACGGCGAACATCTACCGGCACGGCAGCAAGTACACCGCGCCCGAGCTGATCCGGCGCGTGACCGGACGAGATCTCGACGTAGCGCCGTATCTGCGCTATTTGAAGACGAAGTACGAGGGCTTGTACGGAATCTAGCTCCGGGAAGTTTTCCCTCTTGACAGCGTCACCATAATCCGTATACTCCCACCTCATTCGGGATCCATGACGCTCTCGTAACTTAAAAGGTTACGAGGGCGTTTTCGTTTTTCCGAATGCTGCTCTGCGACGCGCCATGAAGCCGCGCATGCCGAATTCCCC
>JBIIIA010000234.1:0-5426 GCA_044235195.1 Thermoflexales bacterium | reverse complement strand
GGGCGCAGCCCTGCCGCTGCAGCACCGGCCGGGCAGCGCGCACGACGCCGCCGCGCCGGAGCCGACGGCGCGCCCCGAACGCATCGCTGCGCCCCTGCCGCAGACGGCGTATCTCAAGGCGTCGAACGCCGAGGCGGACGACGAGCTCGGCTATTCGGTGGCCATCTCGGGCGACACGATGGTGGTGGGTGCGCTGCGTGAAGACGGCAGCATGACGTCGACGGTGGATGCGCCGAACAACGACGCCGGCGGCGCCGGCGCGGTATACGTCTACGTTCGCAGCGGCGCAGACTGGGTGCCGCTGCAGTATCTGAAGTCGCCGACTGCCCAATCCAATAATTGGTTCGGCGCCTCGGTTGCCATCCAGGGCGATACGCTGGTCATCGGCGAACAATACGGGTTGAACAATTACGGCGCCGCCTACGTGTTCACACGCACCGCCGGCGCGTGGAACCTGGCGACGATCCTGACGCCCACGAACCCCGGTTACATCGACAGGTTCGGCTGCTCGGTCGCCATCGATGGCGACACGATCGTGGTGGGCGCCTATTCGGAGGATGGCAGCGCAGCGTCGACGATGGCGTCACCGGACAACCTCACTAATGACGCCGGCGCCGCGTACGTGTTCACCCGCAGCGGCGACGTGTGGACGCAGCAGGCCTACCTCAAGGCCTCCAACGCCGATGCCACGGACTATTTCGGATACAGCGTCGATGTCTCCGGCGACGCGATCGTGGTCGGTGCGATGTACGAATCCGGCAGCTTCACCTCGACAGCGGCATCGCCGAATAATGCGGCACAGTTCGCCGGAGGAGCGTATGTATACACGCGCACCGGCGGCGTGTGGACGCAGGCGGCCTACCTGAAGCCTTCGGATATCGCCAGCTTCAACCTCTTCGGCAGCTCCGTCGCCGTCGATGGCGACACCGTCCTCGTCGGATCGCCCAACGGCCGCAGCGGCAACGGCGCAACGTATGTGTACGTGCAGAACGGCGGCATCTGGGCGCCGCAGGCCACTCTGGAATTCGCAGGCGACGCGGTCGCCCTCGATGGCGATCTCGCCGCGGTCGGAAACACCTCCGACTCCGGCACGACGAAGATCTTCGTGCGAAATGGCACGACATGGACATATCGCGCCTATCTTGATGCGCCGAACTCAGGCGATCAAGATAAATTCGGTTACGCGGTCGGCCTGGATGGCACGACCCTGGCCGCAACCGCACTCAACGAGGACGGCGATTTCACGTCGACGCTCGCAGCACCCAACGAATTTGCGTCGAATGCCGGAGCTGCATACGTAGTGCCGGGGCCCGGATCGATGGAGATGAGCCTGAGCGCAGGCTCTCTGACGCCGGACTTCGTCACGGCCACGCAGTCCTACACAGCCGCGGTTTCCAACGGAACGAACAACGTCGTGATCACCACGCGGGTCGGCTGGCTGTCCGTGCTGACGACGACTGCCGCCACGCCGTGCAACGAGTACAGCAGCGCGGACACCCCCACCCCGAAGTACGTCACGACATGCTCACTGGTGACCGGCCCCAACCTCATCACCGTCACGGTGAACGACGGCGCCGGCGTCGAGCAGAGCTACGTGCTCACGATCACGCGCGCACCGTCGTCCAATGCCTTCCTGAGCAATCTGGAGTCGAGCACCGGCGCACTCTCGCCGCCATGCGCCGTAGACGATCGCAGGAGCGCACGTGGTGAAAGCTGTGGGTTCACCTTCACAGCCACCGTGGCAAACGCCGTCGCCTCCGTCGTCCTGACGCCGACGACGAGCCATGCCAACGCCACGTACGTCGTCGCGAACGCCGCCGGCGTCTGCGCATCGAATGCGTGCGCGCTCGCCGTCGGCGTCAACGCGATTACCGTGACCGTGACGGCCGAGGACGGCGTCACGACGCAGGACTACGTCGTGACGATCACGCGCGAGGCCGCACCGATCACTATCGACGCATATGTCACACCCAGCCGCGGCGCCGTCACCACCTCGACGGTCTCCATCATCGATAAGACCGACGGCGACTTCGTAGGCGCGACCGGCGTCTACGTCAAAGGCGTCAAGATGTTCCACCTCGTGCGCAACAGACGCCGCATCGACTTCACCATGAAGCAGAGCGTGGCCGTGGCCGGCACCACCGTCGACGTCGTGGTCGTCAAGGCCAGCGGTGACGTCGTAACCATCACCCAGGCGTACACCTTCGTGGGTCCGACCAGCGCCGCCGGCAGCACGTCCACCGGCGCCGTGCTGACGACGACCAGCGGCATCACCGTCACCGTGCCCCCGCAGGGAACCAGCCTGCGCCCGGATGCGGCGCAGATCGGCGGCAGCCTGGTGATCACCTACGCGCCGAGCGGCGTGTTGACGCCGCCGGGCGACGTGCCGCTCTCGTTCTTCGACCTCTCCATGAGCATCGACGACAGCCCGGTCACCACCGTGACGAATGCGCTCACCATGGAACTGCCCGTCGATCCGGCGCTGGTGCCGGCCGGGCAGAGGCCGTGGCTGTATGAATGGATCACAGAAGAGGAAAGAGGGGAGAGGAGTGAGGAAAGAGAGGAAGAGAGCGACGCTCTCACTTCTCATTCCTCTTCCCTCATTTCTCTTTCCAGCGGTCGGTGGTCGGTGGTCCCGAACCAGACCTACGACCCGGCGACCGGCCTGGTCACCGCGCCGACGAACCGCCTCGGCACGTATGCGCTGGTGACGGCGTCCATGCGGTGGAATTACTTCCCAACGTTGATGATCACCGACGCGCCGCTGCGGTAGGGTACGCCTCACCTCCTCTCTGTCGAGAGTTCGCGCGCCACATCGCGCTTTTCGCCGTGAAAACCGCGCGAACTCTCGATGGAGAGGGGGAAAGGGGGTGAGGTCCCCTCATGAGTCCCTCACACCAGCCCGGCCTTCTGCGCCACCCGAATGGCTTCCACGCGATTGCGCACGCCGAGTTTCTGGTACAGGTGTTTGGTGTGGCTGCGCACTGTTTCGTACGCGATGCACAGCTCATCCGCCGCCCGCTTTGCGTCATAGCCGAGAGCGAGCATTTTCAACACACGTACTTCGGAGCTGCTCAAACCGTACGGAATGTCGTCCGCACCCCGTGCCTGCAACGCGCGCAGGATGCGCCGCGCGAACGGAGAACTGCAGCGCATCAGCAGCGGCTTGAGCTGTGGAAAGTCGATCAACATGCGCACGAGCATCGTCCGCTCGACATCGTCGAGGACGCTGCGCAGCTCGGTCGTCGCTTCGTCCTCACGGCCGGCGTGCAGCAGAAACAGAACCAGAAATACGTGCGTCTGCATTTCCATGAACAGCACACCGTTGCTGCGCAGGTGCACCAGAAAGCGTCGCAGCCCATGTTCGACTCGCGGATCATCGGAACCGGCGAATATTTCGGCGACCAGAATCGGACGCACGATGTTCGGCGGCTGCGACTCCGAGACTTCGGCCAGCGAAAGCGACATCGCCTCGAGCGTGCCGCGACAGCGCTCCGGACGCGCCATCCGGAAATCGCGCAGCATGCGCAGGTACGCACAGTTGCCGGCGGTGAACGCACCTTTCGCCGCCACGTACCGCGACCACGCCAGATCATCCTGAACGAGGTCGATTTCGATGGGCTCGCCCAGCGCGAGCTGGCACAGCTGAATGCGCAGCTGCAGCTGATACGACGTCACTGTGAACGAACGCTCCCCTTCGAGCAGCGCCGCCGCCCGCTGCAGACATTCCAGCGCCGGTCGGACGGCGCCCGAAAAATACAGCGCCTCGCCGTGGTACAGCATTCCTTCGATCGCAGCATTGCTGCGAATCCAACCGTGCGCATCGGCATAGCGAATGAGCCGGTCGCCGGCGTCGATCATGCCGACAATGTCCAGCTCGCGGCGCCGCGCCAGCGATTCGTATCGATACACCTCGATGCAGCCGCGCGTGAATCCGATCCGTTCGAAAATCATCGCCGCTCTGCGGAAGCTGCGAATGCGCTCGTTCAGCGACCGCTGCACGCCGGATCGCAGAAACCCATTCATCAGATGCGCATACGCGCACGTATACCCCTCCGGATCCAGGTCGAGCGCAAAGGCCGCCTGCAGCGCATCTT
Organism: Thermoflexales bacterium; assembly: GCA_044235195.1. GTDB lineage: Bacteria > Chloroflexota > Anaerolineae > J036 > Brachytrichaceae > CANJQH01. The sequence continues at coordinate 1,329 of JBIIIA010000234.1, read as the reverse complement.
CGGCATCGGCAAGTCGCCCCACCGCCAGCAGATGGTTGGCCTCGAGCACGTGCAGCTCGGCGTGCATGGCGCGCCCCTCCGCCGCCGACCACTTCGGCGTCGTCGCCAGCGCGCGGCCCGCCCGTTCGATCAACGCGTACATTTCGCTGCTCTCCATGTGGCGCCCAGCCCACGCCACATCCAGCGCCAGTCGTGGACGCGCGAGGATCGCCTCGTTCGACAGATGCGCCGCCCATCGCATAATGGACGTCAACTCCATCTGTGACAGCGCCTTGCGACACATGCGTTCGACGATGTCGGCCGCACACACGGCGTCGGCGGCGAGTTCGTCCGGCTCGGCGCCATGCAGCAGCGAGGAGCGCAGCAGCGCCAGCGCCAGGTCCACGTTGTCGTGCATCGCCAGCCACGTCGCCGCACGCCTCCGCTGCGCCCCGATGTGCGCAGTCGAATACCCGACGCGCAGTCGCCGCTGCAAATATTCCTGCAGCACCGGATGCACGCGATACGCGACGTACGTCGACTCCGACGTCTTATTCTGAAAACTCGTGATCAGCCCATTCGACACTGCGATGGATTCCAGCGTCCGCTGCACTTCATCGTTCGACCAGCCCAGCACCGCCGCGCACAATCCACCGGACAAAAACGGCAGCGGCGAACACTGCACCAGCAGCTGCTGCATGGGATCGGACATCCGGCGCACGATTTCACTCTCGAGGTAATCCCAGAGATCCGTCGTCGTCGAAATGGCTTCCAGGTCGGCCTCGGTGACGTTGCGCGTGGCCGGCAGCGCCTGCGACATCAACTGCAAGCCGGCCGGCCATCCGCAGATGCGCGCCTCGACGCCCTCCAGCAGTTCCGGGCGCAGGTCGGCCACCCGCCAGCGCGTCTGCACGAATTCCACGAATTCGTCGTGCCCGAACGCCAGATCATTCGGGCCCAGCTGCAGCATCGCACCCGCCAGCTGCACGCGGCTGTAGCGCAGCCGCGGCCGGCTCCGCGACGAAATCACCACGTGCAGATTCTTCGACGCCTCGTCCAGCATCGTCTGGATCAGCGCCAGCACCGCGTCCGATTCGATGTGATGCACGTCGTCGAGCACCAGAATCACCCGCCGGTCGCAGCGTGCGATCTCCGTCAGCATCGCCGCCCATACCTGCGGCATCGAAAATTCTCCAGCCCGGCCCAGGCGCAGCACGTTCGTCACCTCGGGCAGAAATGCCTGCAGCTGCGCACCGACCAGCTCGACGAATCGCTCCGGCACATCGGATGTCGGGTTGAGCGCCACCCACGCCGCCCGCGGCGGCTGCACACCGGCCACCACCTCGCGCA
>JBIIIA010000232.1:0-5432 GCA_044235195.1 Thermoflexales bacterium | reverse complement strand
GGGCAAACGCCGCCACGCTCCCCCTCTTCGCCGAAATTTCGCGTGCTTGCCAGTACTTTGCTCGATAAATACGTCAGCGAAATCGAGGGGGTGAGGCGTAGGCGACAATCGAAACCTGCCCTTTTTTGCGGATGCACCCCGACGCCGCCCGCTACCCGGAACGTCTTATACTACCGACTTCAAGATGTCGATTCCGCCGGTGCCAACCCGCCGGCGTGCAGACGCGCGTACGGCCGCCGAAAGTGTGTACATGACACTTGCGGGGGTGCTGCGCGAGAGAGTATTCAGGAGAAAAACCGACAATGTCCAACAAAATCCAGGAACTGGTGGCGGCGCTGAGCGGCGCCGTGGAAGTGAAGGCCGGGCACGTGCTGGTGCACGACGAGCCGGCGCTGCGCAGCAGCGGCATCGACGCGCTGGTGTTCAAGGCGGTGTTCGGCGACGACGCCGAGAAAGGGGCGGCGCGCTGGCTGATCTGGGAGCTCGGGCAGACGCTGGGCGTGCAGCCGGCCTCGATCCACGAGCTGTACATCGCCCGCGGGCGCGGCGCGATTCCGCACAACTTCACCACGCCGGCCATGAACATTCGCATGGCCAGCTACGACACCGCGCGCGCCGCGATTCGCGCGGCGATCAAGAAGAACGTCGGCGCGTTCATCTTCGAAATTGCGCGCAGCGAAATGACCTACACGCAGCAGCCGCCGCAGGAGTTCACCACGGTGATGCTGGCCGCAGCCATCAAGGAAGGCTTCCGCGGCCCGCTGTTCATCCAGGGCGACCACTTCCAGATCAACGCCAAGAAGTATGCCGCCGACCCGGCGGCCGAAGTGGCTTCGCTCAAGAAGCTGATGGTCGACGCCATCACCGCCGGCTATTTCAACATCGACATCGACACGTCGACGCTGGTCGATCTGAGCAAGACCGACCTCGACGAGCAGCAGAAGATGAACTACGAGCTGTGCGCGATGTTCAGCGACTACATCCGCAGCGTGTCGCCGGCCGGCGTGACGATTTCGCTGGGCGGCGAGATCGGCGAAGTCGGCCACAAGAACAGCGACGTGCACGAGGCGCGCGCGTTCATGAACGGCTACAAGCGCAATCTGAAGAGCGCGCAGGGCGTGAGCAAGCTGTCGGTGAACACCGGCACGTCGCACGGCGGCACGGTGCTGCCGGACGGCAGCATCGCCGAGGTGAGCATCGACTTCCAGGCGCTGCACGATCTGTCGGTGGTGTCGCGCGAGTACGGCATGGGCGGCGCGGTGCAGCACGGCGCGAGCACGCTGCCGGAGTCGGCGTTCGGCAAGTTCGTGGAATCGCAGGCGATCGAGGTGCACCTGGCGACGGCGCTGCAGACGCTGGCGTTCACCACGCTGCCGGCGGACCTGAACGCCGAGATCGACGCGTGGCTGCGCGTGAACGCCGCGGACGAGCGCAAGGCCGGCGACACCGACGAGCAGTTCTTCCACAAGACGCGCAAGAAGGCCGTCGGCGTGTTCAAGTCGCGCTTCTGGCACATGGCCGAAGCCGATCGCGCGCGTCTGCGCGACACGCTGGAGGAGCGCTTCGCGCTGCTGTTCAACCGGCTGGGCGTGGAGAACACGAAGGCGGCGGCGGACAAGTACACCACCGCCATCGAGATTCACAAGAAGCCCGAGGACTTCGGCGCGGCGCCGCTGCTGAACGAAGACATCACCGGTTTGGCGGACTGACGAATCAACGAATCACGTAGAGTGCCCAGCCGATGTGCTGACGGCCGTAGGCGGCGTATTCGTCCTGCCCGTCGCGCAGGTGCTGGTGCACTTCGGCGAAATCTGGGTGGCCGGGATTCTCGGCCATCCAGTCGGCGAGCCCGCGCCAGTCCTCGGCGTAGTAGGCGTCCCACTCGTCCTGATTGGAGTGCAGCGCGTAGACCACGTCGCGGCCGGTGGCGCGCACCTGTGAGTAGATGAGCGGCTCCGGGCCGATGTTGCGTTCGCGGTGCAGCACGTCCGGCGGCACGAGCGCCGGATCGCGCCAGTAGACCTCACCGATCACCATGGTTCCGCCCGGGCGGACGGCGTCCTGCATGGCGCGCAGCGCATCAGGCAGCCGGCCGGGCCAGGCGAACGTGGCGCCGATGCAGGCGGCTACGTCGAACGAGCCCGGGGTGATCGGGTAGCCGGCGGCCGATGCGCAGACGAATTTCAGGCGTTCGGCGAGCCCGCGCTCGGCGGCGCGTTCCCGCGCTCGCTCGACGGCGAACGGCCGCACGTCGATGCCGAAGCCGTCGACGCCGAACTCCTGCGCCCACAGCGACAGCGCGCCGCCGAAGCCGCAGCCGAAGTCGATCACGCGCTGGCCGGCGTGCAGGCCGGCGATGCGGCCGGCCTGCAGCAGCTTCGCCCGCGAGGTCGGATTGATGAATTCGAGGTGGCGCTCGGAGATGTCTTTGAGGGCGAGGAAGTCCATAGTTCGCTGCTACGACCGATTGGCGCGTTCGCGCGACATGCGGTAGTTCCAGCCGCGCAGCACCAGCTGCTCGTCCGGGTGCATGTTGCCTTCCTCGATGCGGTCGCTGCCTTCCAGCATCTGGGCGAGCACGGTCTTGCGAATGCGATCGCTGCGGTTGGGCATCGATCCGTGGATCGTGAAGTAGTGGAAGAACACCACGTCGCCGGCCGACACTTCGACGGGCATGGCCTTCTCGATGGGGTACTGCTCGAGCAGAATCTTCGACAGCGTCTGGCCGTTGCTGCCGGTCATGCGGCCGAGCTTGTGCGAGCCGGGGTAGACGCGCAGGCAGCCCATGGCGTCGTCGGCGTCGGAGACGTGAATGACGCCGGCGATCATGGAATCCTTTTCTGCGGGGAAGTAACCCCAGTCCTGATGCATCGGGAACGGCGCGCCTTGTTCGGCCGGCTTCTGGAAGAGCTTGGTGTGGTGCAGCAAGATGTTCTCGCTGCCGAGGATCGACTCGGCGACGTCGAGCAGCTTGGGATTCAACAGCGCGCGCAGCCAGACGGACGAGAACTGCTGCACGTTGTGCGTGTGATAGATCACGGTGTTCTGTGCGCCGAGCTTTTCGACTTCGGCGCCTTTCCAGCGCGCGTTGATCTGTTCATGGCTTTCCAGCAGCTGCGTCACGATGCGATCGAAGTCGCGTTCGAGCACAGCGACCTCAGCGGGATCGTAGACCGCCTTGGCGACGTAGTAGCCATGTTCCTGGAAGAATTCACCGGGTGTTTGCATGCAAGAATCGTACGCCGATCGTTCGGATTTGTCGATCGGCAAATAGGACGCGCTGTTTCGTAAAACGGACATCAAAATGGCATCGGCGGCGGTCGGACGTCGGGCTCGACATGACCGGGCAGGGAGGGATCGGCGAAGCGAGTGCCGCGCTGGCGGCGAAATGCAGCGGGAGTGAGCCCGGTGTGCCGCCGGAAGACGGTGGTGAAATGCTGCACATCGGGGAATCCGCAGTCGGCGGCGATGGACTTGATGGCTTCCTGCGATGCGATCAGCCGTCGTGACGCTTCTTCGATGCGCAGCGAAGTGACGCACTCCTTGATCGTCGTGCCGTAGGTGCGGCGGAAGATGCGGGCGGCGTGGCGTTCGCTCAGATTGACCTGGGCGGCGACGTCGCGCATGGTGATCGGGCGCACGTAGTTGTCCTGCAGATAGCGTTCGATGCGCAGCGAAAGCGAGCGGTTCATGTCGTCGCTGCGCGCTGGAGCGTCGATGGCGACGTGGCCGTGCGGCGTCACCGCGCGCGCGGTGTCGAGGATGAGCTTGGTGGCCAGGCCGTCGATTGCGCGGCGGAACCCGGGCGCGTGCGCGGCGATCTCCTCGGTCAGCAGCAGCAGTGTCGTCTGCAGTGCATCGGTTTCGGCGCTGTGCCAGCGCGGCGAGCGAACGAATGCACGCAGCAGCGCATCAGCATCCGGATCGGCGTCGTTCGAATTTTCGGCGTCGGCATCGGTTTCCTCGCTGAGCAGAAACGACCAAAAATGAATGGCGAGCGGGTCTGCTTCGGACGGCACGATCTCGTGCAAATCACCGGGGCGCGCGACGAAGACATCGCCGCGGCGCACGACGTGCTCGCGGCCGTTCAGCCGGAAGATCCCTTCGCCTCCGAAAGCGCAGCACACTTCGAAGAACGAATGCGCGTGCATGTAGTTGCGCCACCAGCGTTCGCCGAGCAGGCCCCAGCCGAGGATTTCGCAGCGGAAGCGGCCGATGGGCAGGCGCAGCGCCAGCTGATTCAGATCGACGAAGCGGCGGCGCGCCGAGAATGACGGAACGGGAGTCGCGGATGTCGATTCGCTCATGTCTAGCGCACGACGGATGATACCGTCCGTCGCCATGTATTCGGTTGCGCAATTCACGCCTCACTTTCATACTTCCATCCGTCGCCGAAATTCTCGATCTGCAGTTTGTGATCAGTACATTATGCTGTTTCGCAATCCGGACTTTTGGACGATCGAGCAGAATACCGTCATCTGGATGATTTTCGGCGCGAGACTGTCGCCGTGGATGGTGTGAATCCGCGGCACAAATTCCGGGGCAATTTCAATTTCGATGAATAAAACACTGACCGACGAACAGATTCGTCACTATCGTGAGAAGGGCTGGCTGCTCGTGCGCGGCGGCGTGGGACACGACGTGCTGGCGCTGGCGCGCGTCGAGCTCGAGCGCTGGACGGATCGCTCCATCGGTGCGTGGATCGACAAAGGTCTGTTGACGCACGGCTTCGCCGATGAGCCATTCGATCGCCGGCTGGCTTCCGCGTGGAACGCCGCCGGTCGCCCGCGCTACAGCCGCAGCCCGCGGCGCGACATCGTGTGTCCGGAGATCTTTCGTTTCCTGGCGCATCCGCAGCTGATCGACATCGCCGAGGATCTGCTCGGGACGGCGGAGATTTCGGTGAACGGCATTTTCAACGCGCGGCCGAAGCTGCCCGATCAGCTGTGGACGGACACGCCGTGGCATCAGGATGCGCAGTACTACCGCGAGGCCGCCGAGACGCACATCATCAGCATGTGGATGCCGCTGGTGCGCGTGACCGAGCACAACAGCTGCCTGCAGGTGGCGGAATCCATGCAGGACGGCCGACTGTTCGAAAACTATGAAGACGTGACCGGCTTCATCGGACTGACGCCGGAGGATCGCGACATGCTGCACGGCATCTCGGTCGAAATGGACCCGGGCGACGTGCTGTGCTTTCCGCAGAAGACGCCGCATCGCGCGCTGCCGAACATGAGCGACACCGTGCGCTGGTCGATGGACATTCGATTCGAGGCGACGGAGGGTGCATCGGCGATCGGGCGCAAGCAGGGCTTCGTGGCTCGCAGCAACGAGCATCCCGAGCGCATCCCGACCTATGAGCAGTGGCTGGCGCAGTGGGATGGAATCCCCGTCGGCAGCTACTAGAAATTTTCTTTTCATGATCGATT
>JBIIIA010000233.1:0-5432 GCA_044235195.1 Thermoflexales bacterium | reverse complement strand
GACGCCGAGAGAATTTCGCCGACGACGGCCAGGCCGGTGATGAGCACGCTGTTGCCGAGGAAGCGGGCGAACGGGATCAGTTCGAAGACGCGGACGTAGTTTTCGAAATGGAATTCCGACGGCAGGAAGCGCGGCGGGAAGACCATGCCGGCGCCCTGCTCGCGCAGCGACGACGTCAGCGCCCACAGGAAGGGCAGCAGGAAGACGGCGCCCAGGCCGAGCAGCAGCGCGTACGTGCCGGCGATGCGCAGCGCCTGCATGCCGCGCAGTGCAGCGGACGATCGGGTGTGCGCGGTCATTTTTTGCCCAATCCCTCGTAGTGCACCCACAGATCCGAAGTGCGCAGCAGCGCGCCCGTGCAGATCAGGATGATCAGAAACAGCAGCCACGCCAGCGCCGAGGCGTAGCCCATTTCGAACCAGTTGAACGCGTTCTTGTACAAGTACAGCAGATAGAAGAGGCTGGCGTTGGCCGGGCCGCCGCCGGTCATGATGTACGAGACGGCGAACGTTTGAAACGTGCCGATGACGCCGGTGATGAGCGCGAACAGCACGACGGGCGAGATCATCGGCAGGGTGATGTAGCGGAAGCGGCGCCAGCCGACGGCGCCGTCGAGCGCCGCGGCTTCGTAGAGCGCGACCGGCACGCCCTGCAGCGCTGCGATGAACACGACGACCGAGCCGCCGACGCCCCACAGGCTCATCAGCACGAACGCAGAGAGCGTGTAGTCCGGGTCACTCAGCCAGTTCGGGCCGGTGACGCCGAAGAGCGAGAGCAGGTAATTCAGGATGCCGAAGCGCGCGTTGAAAATCCACGCGAAGACGATGGCCACCGCCACGCCCGAGATGAGCGACGGCACGTAGAACACCGTGCGGAAGATGCGCTGGCCGGGAATTTTCTGCGTGAGGAGCAGCGCCAGCCCGAGCGCGACGATCAGCCCGAGCGGCACGCTGAGCAGTGTGTAGCGCGTCGTCACGCCGAGCGAGAGATAGAACAGCTCGTCGCCGAACATGCGCACGTAGTTCGCCAGCCCGACCCACACCGGAGTCTGGCCGGGTTTGTACGACGAGAAGCTGAGCCCGAGCGAGGCGAGGATCGGCCCGGCGAGAAAGACGAGAAAGCCGATCAGCCACGGGCTGATGAACACGTAGCCGATGAGCGCCTCGCGTCGGGCGAGGCGGCCGGGGCGTGGGCGGGCGGGAGCGGTCGCCATGCGGGAGCGTTCGCGCTGCGTCCGTGTGGTGGACGCGTGTGCGTAAAAAACGTGCGCGGGAAGCCTCGCTGCCGAAGCCTCCCGCGCGTGCGGAGATGCGCTACTTGCGCGCGAGCTCTTCGTTCACCTTCGGCTCGGCGGTGGCGAGCGCGTCGGCGACGCTCTTCTTGCCGATGAAGGCCAGGTCGAGCTCGGCCTGAATCATGCCCTGGATCTTGTCGAACTTGGCGCCGGCGCCTGGGATGCGCAGCGCGCCGGGCTGCGACACCAGCTCGGGCACGGCGGTGTAGCCGAGCTGCTCGTGGTCGGGGCCCTTGAACGTGGGCATGAGCGACTTGAGCGGCGGCACGTACGGGGTGACGCTGTCGATCGGGCGCTGGAGCACGAAGTCGCGCGCGTAGTCCCACGCGGCCTGCGGCATCTTCGACTGCGCGCTGATCGACCAGCAGCCGAGGTGCATGTACCACGTGCGGCCGCCGCTGTTCGACTTCGGCGCGAGCACGGCCTTCCAATTGGCGCCCTTGGTCTCCTTGAGCTCGCCGAGGTCCCAGTAATTGCCGAGGCGCAGCGAGATCTGGCCGCTGGCGAACGCCTTGGCCATGCTGCCGAGCGCCTGTGCGTCGGCCTGATTGGGGGCGATCTTGTCGACGTTGACCATGTCGTACCAGAACTGGATGGCCTCGGACGCCTTGGGATCGTTGAAGGCCGCCTTGGTGTCGTCGGCGTTGAACACTTCACCGCCGTTCGACCAGATCATGTACTGCCACGGCACGAACCAGTTCTCGAAGTTGACGCCGTAGCGTTCGACCTTGCCGCCGGCTGCCTTGTGCAGCTTGAGCGCGGCTTCGCGCACGTTGTTCCACGTCCAGTCGGGCGTGGGCGCATCGAGGCCGGCCTCCTGGAAGTGATCGACGTTGTAGAAGAGCGAGACCGGGCCGGGCATGAAGCCGTAGATGAAGGCGTACTGCTTGCCCTGATAGCTCTGCGCCGGGCCGACGGCGGGGACGATGTCGTCGGCCTTGACCTTGCCGTCGGCCTTGAGCAGGTCGTCCAGTGCCAGCAGCGCGCCGTTGGCGGCGTACGGCTGCACATAGCCCTCCCACATGTCGAACACGTCGGGCATGTCGTTGGCGGCGAGCAGCGTCTGCAGCTTTTCGAAATAGTTCATGCCGGCCGGCGGCGCTTCGGCGATGACCTTGATGCCGGGGTGCGCCGCTTCGAAGTCGGCGTTGAACTTGTTGCGCAGCGGCTCCTCGGCTGGGGTGGCGCAGCAGACGAGCACGCGGATCGAGCCGGTGGCGGCGGCCGGGGCGGCGGTGGGCGCCGGCTCGGACTTGTTGTCCGAAGACTCGGCGGCCGGGGCGGGGGCGGCCGGGGCGGCGCCGCAGGCGGCCAGCGCAGCGCCGGCGCTGCCGAAGCCGATCAGCTTGAGCAGGGTGCGGCGACTGACGCCGCGTGACTGAGAAGTGTGAGTCGACATGTGTTCTCCTGTGGGGCGTGAACTGCAGACGCGAAATTAGTTGCGCAGCGAGACGTGATAGGCCGGGCCCATGCCCAGCACCTGCATCCTGGCCGGGTCGCCGGACTGTTCGGCCCAGTCGAGCAATTTTTGCGACGGTTCGTAGCCCGGCCAGATCTTCATCCAGTGATGGCCGTAGTTGTAAATCAGCACACGGCGCGGCGAATCGCTGTCGTTGTTGACGGCGGCGTGATACACGCGGCCGTTGAACAAGTAGGCGGTGCCGGCCTTGCCACTCATCTGCACGGCGCCGGGCATGTCCTTCGGCCGCGCCACCTTCGGAAATTCGAAGCCCATCGGAAAGCGATGCGAGCCCGGCACCATGGCGGTGCCGCCGCTGTCGGCGTTGACGTCGGTCAGCAGGAAGAACACCTTCACCATCATGACCGAGAGCGGGTGATAGACGCCGGTGAGGCCGACGTCGTGGTGCCAGTCGGCGTGCGTGTGCGGCGTGTGCGGCGGAGTGACGTAATAGCTGTTGTCGATCATCGACACGTCGTCGCCGATGATTTCGCGCACCACGGGGAAAATTTTCGGGTGCCACAGCAGGTCGCGCATGAGCTCGCCGTATTCGATCGGGCTGCGCAGTTCCCAGAGCGAATCTTTTTTGTAGCCGGGCAGGTCGGGATTCTTTTCCCAGAGCGCCTCGGCGGCGGCGGTTTCGGCGCGCACCTGCGCGAGCTCAGCGGCGCTGAGCGCGTTCTCGATGGTCAGGAATCCATTCGATTCGAAGGCGATGCGCTGGGCATCGGTCATCACTGTGGGCATGCGATTCTCCTTGTGCGCGCCGCACGAGACAGGTCGGAGAAATGTCGGGGGTGGGATGCGGCGCGAATGTCTGGTAGTGTAGCGATGCGGCGGGAGAGTGCAAGTGGGGGAGTGGGGGCGACGATTCGAAGAAGACGACACATACGTCGATCCAGCTTGCAGGCGTGGTTTTCGGAAGCGAAGGCAGCGCACTGGAGTTCACCGAGTGATGTCAAAGCACGGTACATCACGGCGAGCATCCTGCGAAATTCGCGGATCGTATTCAACATCGGGGGGAACAAATATCGCCTCGTGGTGATGGTGAGGTACTCGCAAGAGATCGTCTACATACGATTCGTCGGCACACATTCGGAATACGATCGCATCGATGCGGAGGAAATATGACGATCAAGCTGATCAGGACGAAGGAAGATTATGAGTCGGCCTTGCTGCAAATTGAAAAGCTGATGGGGCGTGAAGGCACTCCCGATGAGGAGGAAGAGCTCGCAGTACTGGCTCTGCTGGTCGAACGCTACGAGGAATCTCGATACGTGATCGAAAAGGTCGATCCGATTACTGCGTTGCATTTTCGTATGGAGCAGCAGGGACTATCACAAAAAGATCTGGTTCCCATCCTCGGAAGCGCCAGTCGTGTATCTGAAGTGCTGGCAGGAAAGCGTGGTTTGAGCCTGAACATGATTCGTCGTCTTGTTCATGTTCTCGGGATTCCAGCCGAAATATTGATCGGCGATGTTGTACCTATGCGCGCGTCGCAGCCGCGGCGTGTGCGCAAGAAAGTCAACAGTGGAAAGACGGCGCGTATTTCGTCGTCGGGTCTTCGACGCCGCCCCGCTAAACCTTAAAAAAGCCCGTCGACGAAGGCGCGCGCATCGAAGAGCTCGAGGTCGCCGATCTTCTCGCCGGTGCCGATGTAGTGGATCGGGATGCCGAGTTCGCTGGTGATGGCGAAGGCCACGCCGCCCTTGGGCGTGCCGTCGAGCTTGGTGAGGATGGCGCCGGTGATACCGACTGCGGTGGCGAAGCCCTTGGCCTGCGCGATGGCGTTCTGCCCGTTGGCGGCGTCGACGACGAGCAGCGTCTGGTGCGGCGCGCCGTGCACGCTGCGCTGCAGCACGTTGCGAATCTTCTCGAGCTCCTTCATCAGGTTGTGCTTGGTGTGCAGGCGGCCGGCGGTGTCGACGATCAGCAGGTCGCTCTTGCGGGCGAACGCGGCCTGCACGGCGTTGAAGACGACCGCGCCCGGGTCGCTGTTCATCTCGCCGGCGATCACGTCGATGCCGGCGCGTTCGCCCCAAATCTGCAGCTGGTCGATGGCCGCGGCGCGGAAAGTGTCGCCGGCGGCGAGCAGCACACGGCGACCCTTGTCGGTGTACAGGCGGCTGAGCTTGGCGATGCTGGTCGTCTTGCCGGCGCCGTTGACGCCGATGATCAGCATCACTTCGAGCATGCGCGTGGCGCGGTAGTCGATCGCGGCCGGCGCGCCGTTCGGCTCGAGCAGCCGCACCAGCTCTTCCTTCAGCGCTGTGCGCAGCGCCTCGGCTTTCAGAATCGATTCCGACTGCGCACGCGCACGCAGCCGCCCGAGCAGCTTTTCCGTCGTCGCCGCGCCGACGTCGGCCTGCAGCAGCAGCGCCTCGAGCTCGTCCCACGTGTCGTCCGTGATGTCGGCCTGGCCGAGCAGCGTCTGCACTTTGCCGAAGATCGAGTTGCGGGTGCGGGCGAGCGTTTCTCGCAGCGATGCCATGCAGGGGATTATAGGGACGGCGTGACGGCAGACGGGTGCATCCGCCGTTTGGGGCGGCTTGCTCACGCCTCACCCCCCGACCCCTCACAAGGGGACATTGATTTTGAGGAAAAGCACGCCCGGGCATTTGCGATGATGATTTGGGTGTGACCAAAAACCAAAACGCAAAAACCCGGGCGCACCGCCAA
>JBIIIA010000025.1:0-17052 GCA_044235195.1 Thermoflexales bacterium | reverse complement strand
CTGGTGTCGTGGTCGGTCGGCTACGGCCCGCGCACCGAGGCGTACGTGCTCAAGCCGGCCGGTGCATCCGGTCCGCTGCCGGGCGTTCTGGCGCTGCATGATCACGGCGGCTACAAGTTCTACGGAAAAGAAAAAATCGCCGACGGGCCGGAGGGCATGGCCACGCCCTCGCTGCAGGAATTCCGCGACGGCTGCTACGGCGGCCGGGCGTATGCGAATGAGCTGGCTCGGGCCGGCTATCTCGTCGTGGTGCACGACACCTTTCTGTGGGGCAGCCGCAAATTTCCGATCGAAGACATGCCGGCAGATCTGGCGGCCGTCGCCGGCGCGGGCAACGACGCTGCGTCGCAGATTCAGGCGTACAACCACGCCGCCGGCCCGCACGAGCATCTGGTGGCGAAGTACTGCAACCTGCTCGGCACCGGAATGCCGGGCGTCGTGTGCTACGAAGACCGCATCGCGCTGAACTATCTGCGCTCGCGTCCGGAAGTGGCGCCCGATCGCGTGGCGTGCCTCGGCCTCTCGGGCGGCGGCAATCGCAGCGCCATGCTCGCCGCCTCGCACGGCGGTTTGAAGGCGGCGGTCGTCGTCGGCCTGATGACCACGTACGAGGGGCTGCTCGACCACAACGTGTACTCGCACACGTGGATGCTGTATCCGTACGGCATGGCCGTGGATATGGACTGGGCCGATCTCGCCGCGTGCCGCGCGCCGATGCCGCTGCTCGTGCAGTACGACGAAGAGGATGAGCTATTCACGCCGGCCGGCATGCGCGCGGCGCACGCCCGCATCGTCGATCACTACGCGTGGGCGGGGGCGCCCGCGGCGTACGTCGGCCAGTGGTACCCCGGCCCGCACAAGTTCGACCTGCCGATGCAGGCGGCGGCCTTCGACTGGCTCAAGGCCACGCTTTAGTCGCTGCGATCGCCGGAGCGTCGCGTGAACGTCACTTGCGTGAACAGTTCCGGCACGTGCGAATCCCAGACGCCGTGCGGGCTCCAGGCCCAGCCGCCGGAATCGATCGCCGGCGGCTGGGCTTTGTGGGTGTTGAAGCGGCTGAAGTCCATCGCCCACACGTCTCCGTCGTTCGGCGGCAGTGCGCGCCCATCGGCCTGCGCCAGCGGCGCCAGGCTGTGCCACGGCACGGCGACTTCGACCGTCCAGCCGCGATCGACGTCGCCGGCGTCGTTGAGCGTGCCGTCGACGTGCACCGCCCAGCGCAGGCCGGGCATGTCCCAGCCCCAGAAGCCGATGCGGCTGCCGCGCGGGTGTCGAAAATCCACGCCGTCGAACGGGCGTGCGCCGGCGGCGTCGCGCGCGAACTCCGGCATGTGCGCATAGCCGCTGCGTTCGTATGCGTCCTCCCACACGAAGAACACTTCGTAGATCGTGCCGTGCGCGTTGACTTCCAGTTCGTAATACGCATCGCGGCCGGCGATGAACAACTCCACGTCGTTGTCCTCGTAGATCAACGCATCGCGCTGCGTGTGGCGCGCCTCGACGTTCGGCTCTTCGATCCAGTAGCCGACGTAGAGGCACTCGTCGTCCCACAGCACGGCCGCCTGCGTGTCGAAGCGGCCGGGCGTGGCGTGCACCAGGTCTGCGAAGCGCGGCGATTTCGTCGCGCGCTGCCAGCACGGTTCGTCGAGGCGGCCGTCGATCGTCGGCGGCGAATCGACGCGCAGCGCGGTGTAGTGCGCGATCGATTCGCGCGGGTGGGGGAAGGGCCAGTGTTCGTGCATCGCCGTAGATTACTCTCGTTCTCCTTGTTCGCTACAATGCGAACATGCAGCCTCACGACCAGGAACGCGCCATCCAGGAAGCCGCCGACTACATTCGTGCCCGCGCGCCGCGCTCGTGGCGGGTGATGATCGTGCTGGGCAGCGGGCTCGGGCCGCTCGCCGACGAAGTGCGCGATCCGGTCGTCATTCCCTATTCTGAAATTCCGCACTTCGCGCGTTCGACCGTCGTCGGCCACAGCGGCCGCTTCGTGATCGGCGAACTGCTCGGCGTGCCGGTCGGCGTGATGCAGGGCCGCGTGCATTTCTACGAAGGCCATCCGATGTGGCAGGTGACGCTGCCGGTGCGGGTCGGCCGGCTCATGGGAGCGGAGACGCTGATCGTGACCAACGCCGCCGGCGGGATCAATCGAACTTTCGAAGTGGCCGACCTGATGATGATCACCGATCACGTCAATTTCCTCGGCATGGCCGGCGTGAATCCATTGATCGGCCCGAACCTCGATTCGTTCGGCACGCGCTTCCCCGAGATGACGACGGCCTACGATGCCGAGCTGCGCGCGCTGGCGCGTCGCACGGCGGACGAGCAGGGAGTGCCGCTGCGCGAGGGAGTGTATTTCGGGTTGTCCGGCCCGGCGTTCGAGACACCGGCCGAGCTGCGCTTTCTGCGCGCCGTCGGCGCCGATGCCGTCGGCATGTCGACCGTCAACGAAGTTCTCGTGGCGCGCCACAGCGGCATGAAAGTGCTGGGATTCAGCGGCATCACCAACCTGGCGCGCCTGTCGCCCGAGGAGGGCGATCCGCCCTCGCACGAGGAAGTGACTACGGCGAGCGTGAAGATCGCCCCCAAGCTGATCTCCGTCGTGCGCGGGGTTCTCAAGAATCTGGCGGCGTAAGCGCAGGCGCTTTCGGCGGCCGGCGACGAATCGAACGTCGATCGAATGCCGGACGGATTCAGTGCCGGATCGAATATGGAAGTCGTTCTCCAGAGCATCGTCCAGCTGCGCGCGATCCTGTTGATTGCATGCGCAGCGGGCATGAGCATCTTCCTGTTCGGCGGCCTGATGTCGCTGCGCGACCTCGAGCGCGTCTCCTTTCGTCTCGAGCGCACATCCGTCCTGCGGCGCACCGCCACGTATTTCCTGCGCGCCGCATTTTTTCTGTTGCTCGGCGCCGGAATCTTTCTGATTACCGAGCGGTATCGCGCGTCGACGACGGCGACATCCGGTGCGGCGGCGCCGAACAGCGTCGCCACACCGCTGCGCATCATCGTGACGCCGCTGCCGACGGCGGATCTGTCGCAAGCGCAGTCCGTGGCGCAGAACGTGGCCGGCGCCACGCCCAACGCCGATCCATTGAACATGCCGACGCCGAGCCTCGACGAATCGGCGCTCGTCGTCGTCACCGCGACGCCGCTGCCGGGAAGCGTGGATGCATTGCCCACGTTCACCCCGGAGCCGGCGACGCAGGCAGAGGCGCTGCCGACGCTGCCGCCGCCGGACACGCCCACTCCGTTCGCCATCCCGACGGCCACGCCGGCTCCGACTGCGGCGGAGATCGCGGCGCTGCCGGTCCTGCCTGCCGCCGGCGAGGCGACGCCGGTGGTTCAGCCGTTGTTCGAGGGGGCCGGCGCGCCGATCACGGCGGATGCGGCCTGCGGTGAAACGGCGCGTCTGACGCAGCCGAAGGCGGGCGAGGCAGCTTCCGCTGCGTACGATCTCGTCGGCAGCGCCGTGTTCGCCGGCGGCGTATATCGCCTCGAGATCATCCCGGCCGGCGAATCCGTGTGGCGGCATCTCTGGGAAGCTCCGGCCGCGGTGACCGAAGCCTCGCTCATGCCGACCCCGCTGCAGACGGCGCTCTTTCCCAACGGCACGTATTTCCTGCGCATGCTCGTCCTGGGCAGCAACGGTGACGAAGTGGCTCGCTGCACGACGTCGTTCGAAATTCGGAATTGAATCCCATGAATATCCGTCTGGCTGAACTCTCCGACTTGGAAGCCATTTGCGCGCTCGATCATTCTTACCAGACGGATCATGTCTGGCAGCTCAGCGGGAGGAACAGCGGCGAGGAGATGAGTGCAACGCTGCGGCTGGCAAAGCTGCCGCGTGCGATGGCGGTGCGCTCTCCGCACGACGTCGACACATTGCGTCGCACGGTGCATCGCGCGGATTTTCTTTGGGTGATCGAAGGCGAGTCGCTCGGCGTCGGTGTGCAGCATGGCATCGCCGGGTACCTGGCGATGACGCTGCTGCCGTGGCAGAACACCGGCTGGATCACATCGCTCGCGGTGCGGCCGGATGCGCGCCGCACGGGAATTGCGACGCAGCTGCTGGCTGCTGCAAAAGATCAGGCCCGCGCCGAGGGCATGCACAGCATCACCATCGATGTGCCGACCAAGAACTTTCCGGCGTCGCGCATGTGCGTGCGGCGCGGCATGTATTTCTGCGGCTATGCCGAGAACTACTATGCATCACACGACATCGCCCTGTTCTTTGCCACTAAAATTCGTCAGTGATTCATACGATGGCTGCAATCGGAACCGAACTGCTCAACGTCGTCACGTTGTTGAATCGCATCGTCGTGACGGGAATTCTCGTCACCGCGTTCGCGCTGATCATCTACATCGGCCTCTACAACCGATACAGCCCGATCGCCCGCGATTTCGCACTGGTGCTGGCGTGTGTGATCGGCACTTTTCTCGGGGATCTCCTGACGCAGGTGTCGTCCATGCAGACCGATCTATGGCTGCGCTTTCAGTGGATCGGCATCGCATTCGTGCCTGCGATGTCTCTGGCGCTGTCGGACACCCTCCTGCGCGCCACGGGCGATGCGCAGCCGCTGCGCCAGCTGGCGCCGAAAATCGGATACGGCGTGGGCGCGGTCGTATTTCTGCTGATCCTGTTCACGGATCACGTCGCTGCGCCCGGTCTGACGCCGGATGGATTGCCGCATCTCGCGCCCGGCATGCTGTTCTATCCGTTCACGCTGTACTACTTCGCCTGCGTGGCCTGGGCGACGTACAACGTCATCGAGGCACGGCGTCGATCTCTCACGGCGACGACGAAGCGCCGCATGACGTACTTCGCGCTGGCATTCGCGGCGCCGGCCATGTCGATGTTCCCGTACCTGCTGCCGACCGGCTGGCCTGCGGTGTTTCCGGTGCTGCTCGCATGGCTCGGCGTTCTTCTGGTGAACATGGGCGTCGGCGCCGCGATCACGTTCATGGGCTATACCGTGGCCTACTTCGGAGCGAGCGCGCCCGATCGCGTCATCAAGCGCCGCATGATGAAGTATCTGATCCGCGGCCCGCTGCTGGCGGCGATCGTCATCACCGCGCTCGTGCTCAGCAGCCGCGTCGAGCAGTGGCTCAATCTGCCCGGCTTCTTCATCGGATTGATCGCGACGGCGACCATCATCCTGCTCGCGCAGCTTTTCATCGTGACGCTGCAGCCTGCCATCGATCGCCTGATCGCCGGTGAGGACAGCGCCGAAGTCGCCCGCCTGCAGCAGTTCAGCGAACGCCTGATGACCACGTCGGACATGACGCAGTACCTGGAGAACGTGCTGGCTGCGTTGTGCGATCTGCTGCGCGCCCGCACGGCGTTCGTGGCGACGTGTCCGGGACCGCTGTCCGACGTGCTCGATGAGCCGCTGTACATCGCGATCGGCAGCAGCGACACGGAGCAGTCTCCGTCTCTGCCGGTTTCGGAGGAAGTGCTGCAGTCGGCGATGTCTCTGCGGCCGCTCGGTGATGGCGCTGCGATGGAAGATCCGTCTCGCACGCTCATTCCGCAGGAATTCATGCAGTGGGAGGATTTTTGGCTGATTCCGCTGCATACCGTCGACGGACGCATCGTGCTCGCTGTGCTCGGCCTGTCCGTGCGGCCGCAGCAGCTCGAATTGAGCGAAGAAGAAAAGCGCGGCGTGGCCATGCTGCTCCGCCAGGCGGCGCGCGTGCTGGAGGATGCACTCACGCAGCGCCGCGCGTTCGAGGCGCTCGAACGGCTGGTCCCCGACGCCGAGGAAATGCAGCGTCGCATGGCGCAGACCGCGAACCCGGCCGCTCCGACGGTGTCCGACTTCGAACGACTGCCGTCCGACGATTACGACGACATGACGCGCCTGGTGCAGGATGCCATGAAGGACTTCTGGGGCGGCCCGCGCTTCACGGACTCGCCGCTGATGGAACTGCAGGTGGTGGCCGATGCCATGGCCGCCGAGAACGGCAACGCCACCAAGGCGCTGCGCCGCGTCTTGTCCGATGCGATCGAACGCCTCAAGCCGGACGGCCAGCGCAGCTTCACCGCCGCCGAATGGATGCTCTACAACATCCTCGAACTGAAAATTCTGCAGAGCCAGAAGGTGCGTGATGTGGCGCGCAAGCTGGTCATGAGCGAAAGCGACCTCTATCGCAAGCAGCGCGCTGCATATGCCGAGATCGCCCGCATCGTCGCCGAAATGGAACGCGATGCGCGCACGCGCAACCACGCCTAAAATTCGTCGCATGAAATCAGCACTGATCGTGCAGGGCGGCTGGGACGGACACCAGCCTCGCCAGGTGGCCGAATTGCTCGAAGCCGAGCTGCGTCGCGACGGGTTCGCGGTCGAAGTCTCGGACACGTTGGACTCGCTGCGTGACGGCGAGAAGCTCAAGTCGCTCAGCCTGATCGTGCCGATCTGGACGATGGGCAAGATCGAGCGCGAGCAGCTGACCCCGCTGCTGGCTGCGGTGCGCGCCGGCGTCGGCATCGCCGGCTGCCACGGCGGCATGTGCGACGCCTTCCGCAACGAAACCGAATGGCAGTTCATGACCGGCGGGCAGTGGGT
Organism: Thermoflexales bacterium; assembly: GCA_044235195.1. GTDB lineage: Bacteria > Chloroflexota > Anaerolineae > J036 > Brachytrichaceae > CANJQH01. The sequence continues at coordinate 10,483 of JBIIIA010000025.1, read as the reverse complement.
GGCGCACCCCGGCAACGACGGCCGCCACTACGTCGTCGACGTCTGCGACGACAACCCGATCACCGCCGGCATCGAATCGTTCGAGGTGCGCACCGAGAAATACTACATGCACGTCGACCCGGCGATTCGCGTCATGGCGACGACGCGCTTCGAAGACTACGACGATGCGCTGATGCCCGTGGTCTGGACCAAGATGTACGGCGCCGGACGCGTGTTCTACAACTCGCTCGGACATCAGGCGAACATCGTCGCCATTCCGCAGGTGCTCACGATGATGGCGCGCGGCATGCGCTGGGCGGCCGGCGAGTGGGATGCGGTGATGGGCAAGCCCTTCGCCCAGGTCTACGCCGCCGTCGCGTAACGATCGTCGCCATCGATGCGCCGGCCACGACGGCACGTCGACGACGTGCGCCGCTACTACGAACGCAACACGGCGTGGTTCGCGCGCTTCGGTAGTGATGTTGATGTGGCCAGTGTGCATCGTGCACTCTGGCCGCCCGATGTGCATCGGCTCGATGATGCGCTCCGCGTGTCGCATCGTCTGGTGATCGACGCGTTGCCGCCGATCGTCGGGCGTGCTCCCTGCGTCGTCGATCTCGGCTGCGGAATCGGCGGGGCGCTCTCCGATCTGCACGCTGCGTCTTCTGCTCGATTGCTCGGCCTGACGCTCAGCCACGCGCAGGCGCGCCGTGCTGTCCGTCGCCTGCCGATCGAAGTCGGCATCGTCGAGGGCAGCTTCCTCGCCGCGCCGTTCGCCGACGCCTGCGCCGACCTGGCATACTCGATCGAGGCGTTCGCTCACGCACCGGATGCTTCCGCCTATTTCGCCGAAGCGGCTCGGCTGCTGCGCCCGGGTGCACGGCTGCTGCTGATCGACGATACGCTGGCGCGCGCGCCGTCGACCGCACAGGAACGTCGCCTGTTCGAATCGTTCGTCGCCGGCTGGCACGTGCCGTGCGTGATGCCGCTCGATGCGCTCATTTCGTGCGCGGCGCAGCATGGGCTGGCGCATGTGCACACGCGCGATCTGACCGGCTGGCTGCGTCTGCGCGTTCTGCCGGCTCAGCTCGTTGCGTGGACGCTGCATCACAGCCGTGTGCTCTGGCGACGCGATCCGGTGGCTGCGGCATCGGCGGGCAGCATCGCGCTGCAGTCCTTGCTCGCGTGCGGCGTCGTGCGCTATCGCAGCATGATGTTCGAGCGGCAAGATCATTCCCCATGAGCCGGCGCGTCGTTTTCCTCGCGAGCGGCACGCGCGGCGACGTGCAGCCGTGTGTGGCCACGGCGATGCTTCTTCAGCGGCGCGGCGTCGATGTGCGCATCGCGACGCACATCGAACATCGTGAGCTGGTGGAACGACACGGCATCGCGTTCGCCGCGCTCGCTGCCAACCCGACGGCGTGGCTGGCCGCGAATCCGACGCTCCTCGATGGTTCGGTCTCCGGCGTCGCATTTCGCAACACCTTTCGCTTTTTCAGCTCGATTCCGGGGCGCACGCGCGCGCTGCTCGAAACGGCCGAGCGCGCGTGCGCCGATGCGTCGATCGTCGTCGGCGGTCTGGCTACGCTTTGGGCGGGCGACGTCGGCGATCGCTTGCGCGTGCCCGTCGCATGGATTTTTCTGCAGCCGCTCACTCCGACGCGTGCGTTCGCTTCCAGTGTGTGGCCGTGGGGCTGGCCGCGTGCATCGAGTTATTCATACGTCGATGCGGCCGTCTCCGGTTTCGTGACGGCATCGGTGAATGCATGGCGCAGGGCGCGTGCGCTGCATCCCGTGCGCGAGGGGCTCCTGCATCGCGCGCACCGCGATCCCGATCTCGTCGTCAACGCGTTCAGCCGCGCACTCGTGCCGCCGCCGTCGGACTGGCCGCAGCCCGTACATCCGTCCGGATTTTGTTTTCTGCCCTCTGCGCCCGAACTCGATCGCGGTCTGCGCGAGTGGATCGGCGCGTCGGGCGACGTCGTCTACATCGGCGCCGGCGCCGGTAGCGCCGGCCGCCCGGCTCGTGCACTGTCGTGGCTGCACGAAATGCTGCTGCGCCGCGGCCTGCGCGCCGTGGTGAATCTCGGCGTCGCCGATGTGCCGGCTGCATTTCGTGAGCGTGTGCGATGCGTGCGTGACGTGTCGCACGCATCGCTCTTTCCGCAGATGCGCTGCGTGATTCATCACGGCGGGGCTGGCACCACGGGCGAGGCGCTGCGGTCCGGCGCGCCGTCCGTCATTGCGCCGACGTTCGCCGATCAGCATTTCTGGGCGCGGCGCGCGTGCGCGGCCGGTGTCGCTCCTGCGCCCGTGTCTGCGCACGCCGATCGCAGGGAGTGGCATGCACGCGTCGAACATGCGCTCGATGATTGTGCGGTGCGGGATCGTGTGAAAAGCGCAGCCGCTGTCGTGCGTGATGAAAACGGCGCCGCGCGCGCGGTGGAGCGCATCATCGCCGCGCTCGATCGGCGGCGGTGAACGTCGTCGCCGCCGCCGTCGCTGCGCACAACGCACACGCGGCGCCGAACAAATACGGCGCTTCCGGTGCAATCCACTGATATCCGACGCCGGCGGCGAGCGGGGCGACGATGTTCGCAGCGGCGGTCAGCGACTGTGTGGTTCCCATGAGCACGCCGCGTCGGTGTTCCTCAATATGCTCGACGGCGACGGCGCTGATCGTCGGCAGGCTCGCTCCGCTGCCGAGTGCGGCGAGCGCGGCGATCGGAAAGAGCAGTGGTGCGCTCTGATTCAGCGCGATGCCCGCCAGTCCGAGTGCCAGCAACACGAGACCACCGCCGATCAGTGTTTTTGGCGTGATGTGTCGCTGCAGGATGCGCAGCAGAAAACCCTGCGTGAACACCGCGCATGCGCCGACGAAGGCGAAAAAAAGTCCGGTCTCGGCTCCGCCCCAATCGAAGCGATCGGCGCTGAACAGCCCGAAGTTCGACTGCAGCCCGGCGAACGCGGCGTTGGCGGCGAAGATGGCGATCAGCAGCCCGCGCAGCGTGCGATCGCGGAGCAGCGGCTGCGTCGTGTCGTTCGTCTTGTCCCGCGACGGAATGTCGATGTGTCGCGTGCGGGGCATCCAGCGTGCGGCGAGCGCGAGATTGGCGCAGGCCACGGCAAGTGCGATCGGCGGCGCGGCGGCTCCGTTCGCGGCTAACAGCGCGCCGATGGCCGGGCCGAACGTGACGCCCGCACCGAAGGCGGCGCCGGCCAGCGCCAGGCGATGTGCTCGGTTTTCGGTCGTCGATATGTCACTCAGATGGGCGTATGCCGTGGTGAGGCTTCCTCCGGTCATGCCGTCGATCAGCACGGCGGCGAAAATCAGCGGCACGGAAGCGGCGTTCGCCAGCAGTAGAAAAGAGCCGACGGTGCCGGCCAGGCAGAGCAGGAGCACCGGGCGCCGGCCGAACCGATCGGATGCAGCGCCAGTGATCGGCCCGACGATGAGCTGCAGCAGCGCGTACGTCGCACCGAGCGTTCCGGCCAGCGCCGCCGTCGGCATCGTCGGGTCGGCGAAGCTGCGAAGGTAGAGCGGAAGCTGCGGGGCGATCATGCTGTACGCCAGCACATCCAGGAAGATCGTCGTCAGCACAATGCGCATGCGCGTGATCATACTGATTGGTTTACACAGCGTTCACTCATCAGAACATGAAACACTCGCCCCTATGTCCATTCTGACGCTGCAAGTCACCCGAGCCGCTTCGGCGCGCATTCCGACCGAGCACGGCGAGCTGCATTTGTTCGCGTATCGGAACAACGTCGACGACAAAGAACACTTGGCGATCGTATGCGGCGAGGTTGCCGAAAAGAACGGCGTGCTGGCGCGCGTGCATTCGGAATGTTTCACCGGCGACGTGATGGGTTCGCTGCGCTGCGACTGCGGGCCGCAGCTCGATCTGTCGCTGCGCGCGATCGTCGAAGCCGGCTGCGGCGTGGTGGTGTATCTGCGACAGGAAGGGCGCGGCATCGGCCTCGTCGAAAAGCTGAAGGCGTACAACCTGCAGGACATGGGACATGACACGGTCGACGCGAATCTGCTGCTCGGGCATGCGGCCGATGCGCGCCGCTACGACGCAGCCGCGGCGATTCTGAACGACCTCCGTGTGCGTTCGGTGCGCCTGATGACCAACAATCCGGCGAAGGTCGAAGGCTTGCAGCAGCTCGGCATCGTGGTGGATGAACGACTGGCTCTGCAGGCTCCGGCGCATGCCGAAAACGCCCACTATCTGCACACCAAAGCCCTGCGCATGCGTCACCTGCTGAGCGTGGCATGAACGTCACCCTCGCGTTCGCGCAGAGCCTCGACGGCTGCATCACCGCTCGCCCCGGGCAGCCGACGGCGCTCAGCGGTTCGCAGGCGCTGGCGTACACGCACGAGCTGCGCGCGGCGCATGATGCGATCGTGGTCGGCGTCGGCACGGTGATCGCTGATGATCCACGATTGACGGTGCGCCTTGCTCCCGGAGCGCACCCGCAGCCGGTGGTGCTCGACGCGAATTTACGAATTCCTCTCTCGTGTCGGCTGCTCACGGCGCCGGTTCGCCCGCTGTGGATATTGTGTGGAAAACATGCGCCGATGCTCCGCCGGCGCGAACTCGAGGCGCGCGGCGCGTGCGTGCTGCCGGTCTTCGAGGACGAATCGAATGCGGAGCGCTGGCCGCTTTTGCTGCACGCACTTTCGCAGTGCGGCATGCGCTCGGTCATGGTCGAGGGCGGCGCGCGCGTGATCACGTCGCTGCTCGAATCGGGCGCGGCGCAGCGGCTGTCGCTGACCATCGCGCCGCGCTTTCTGGCGGCGGTGCGCGGCGTCCACGAATCCGAATTCGCGCTGCCGGCGCTGCAGCGTGTGCGCTACCGTCCGCTCGGAGACGATCTGATCGTCGAAGCCGATCTGGTGTCCTCGCGAGCGTGAATCATCGTCATCATGCGACGCACTTCTCTGATCTTCACCGCTCCACACTGCACCGAACTCCGCGCGGAGGAAATTCCTGCGCTCGACGAAGGACAGGTGCTGGTGCGCACGATTTCCTCGGCGATCAGTCCCGGCACCGAGCTGCTGCTGTATCGCGGCGACGCTCCACGCGACATGGCGGCTGATTCGTCGCTGGCGGCGCTCGGCGGTGGATTGGCATTCCCACTGAAGTACGGCTATTCGTGCGTCGGTGCAATCGAAGCGCTCGGCCCCGGCGTATCCGCGGAATGGCTCGGTCGCCGCGTCTTCGCCTTCAACCCACACGAAGACTGCTTCGTTGCGTCGGTCGCCGATCTGCATCCGATTCCCGACGACGTGGCCACGGACGACGCGCTGTTTTTGCCCAACATGGAATCGGCGGTCAACTTCGTCATGGATGCGCGGCCGTGGATCGGCGAGCGCGCCATCGTCGTCGGGCAGGGCGTCGTCGGCCTGTTGACCACGGCGCTGCTCGCGCGAATGCCGCTGGCGTCGCTGGTCGGGATCGAGCGGCTGGCGTTTCGCCGGGAATGGTGTCTGCGCATGGGCGCACAGCGAGCGATCGATCCTGCCGACGTCGCGTCGATCGCCGAGTCGGCGGACGTGACGTTCGAGCTGAGCGGCGCGCCGGCGGCGCTGGACGTGGCGCTGGCCGCCACCGGCTTCGCCGGCCGCGTCATCCTCGGATCGTGGTACGGCGCCAAGCCGGTGCACGTCGATCTCGGCGGGCGCTTTCATCGCAGCCGCATCCGCATCGAAGCCAGCCAGGTCAGCACGCTGGCGCCGGAATTCAGCGCGCGCTGGACGAAGGAGCGGCGCCTGGACGTCGCATGGCGTATGCTGCGCGAAGTGCGGCCGTCGCGCATGATCACGCTGCGCCTGCCGTTCGCGCAGGCGACGCAGGGCCATCGGATGCTCGATGAGCGACCCGCGGAAAATCTACAGGTGGTGTTCGACTACACAATCGGCTGAGTGCACTTCAGCGCGCCGGGAGGAAAGAGGAGAAATGAAAGTCGTCGTGATTGGAGGCAAGGGCCACATCGGCACGTATCTCGTGCCGCGGCTGGTCGAGGCCGGGCATGCGGTGGTGAACGTGTCGCGCGGACAGTCGCGCCCATACCTGCCGCACTCGGCGTGGGCGCGTGTGCAGGACGTGCAGATCGATCGTGACGCTGCTGAGCGCGCCGGGGACTTCGGCTCCCGCATCGCAGCGCTCGGCGGCGACGTCGTCGTCGATCTCATTTGTTTTACGCTCGACAGCGCGCGCCATCTCGTCGATGCCCTGCGCGGCCGCGTGCAGCATTTCCTGCACTGCGGGACGATCTGGACGCACGGGCCGAGCGCCGTCGTGCCGACGACGGAGGATCAGCCGAAGCATCCGTTCGGCGACTACGGCATTCGCAAGGCGGCGATCGAAGCGTATCTTTTGGACGAAGCCCGCCGCGGCGGATTTCCGGCGACGCTGCTGCACCCCGGCCATATCGTGGGACCGGGCTGGGCGCCGCTCAATCCGGCCGGCCATTTCGACCCGCGCGTGTTCGCGCAGCTGGCGCGCGGCGAGCGCCTGGCGCTGCCGAATTTCGGCATGGAGACCGTGCACCATGTGCACGCCGACGACGTGGCGCAGTCGTTTCAGCGCGCCATGGAACGCCGCAGCGCCGCGGTCGGTGAAAGTTTTCACGTCGTTTCGGCACAGGCGGTGTCCCTGCGCGGCTATGCCGAGGCGATGGCGGCCTGGTTCGGCGTCGCGGCAGATCTCACATTTCTTCCGTGGGACGAATGGAAGAAAACAGTGAGCGAGGACGAGGCGCGCGCGACGTGGGACCACATCGCGCACAGCCCGAACTGCAGCATCGAGAAGGCGCGCCGGCTGATCGGCTACGAGCCGCGCTACAGCTCGCTGCAGGCGGTGCAGGAATCGGTGGAATGGTTGTTGTCGAACGAAATGATTCGGAGGTAATCGAAATATGTATACGGTTGCGGTAAAGCGTGATTTCGTCGCGCAGCATTTTCTGATCGGCGGCGACTGGGGCCCCGAGAATTTCAAACATTCGCATCACTATGCCGTCGAGGTGCAGCTGCACGGTGCCACGCTCGATCGGCACGGCTATCTCGTCGACATCGTGGACATCGAGCGCGCGCTGAACGCACTCGTGGCGCGCTTCAAAGATCGCCTGCTCAACGACGAGCCGGAATTCGCCGGCCTGAATCCGAGCGTGGAGCATTTCTGTCGGATCTTCTGGGAGCTGTTCACGGCGCAGATTCGCGCCGAGACGCTCGACGCCGTCACCGTGCAGATCTGGGAGAACGAAATCGCCTGGGCGTCGTATCGCGGCGCCGTGGTGCGGGCGTAGCCTGCTCGATGCGCATCGGCCTGGTGATCTACGGCTCGCTCGACACGCTGTCGGGCGGCTATCTCTACGATCGCAAGCTCGTGGAGCATCTGCGCGCGTGCGGCGACGAAGTCCTCGTCGTGTCGCAGCCGTGGCGCAGTTACGGTCGCCACCTCGGCGATAACGTCACCGGCGCGTTCACGCGTGCGATGGATGGCGTCGAGGTGGACGTGTGGCTGCAGGACGAGCTGAACCATCCGTCGCTGCTGGCGACGAATGCGGCGCTGCGGCGTCGCCGCACGCGGCCGCCGATCGCGTCGATCGTGCATCACCTGCGTGTCAGCGAAGTGCATCCGCCCGCGCTGCGGCCGCTGCATCGGGGCGTGGAGCGCGCCTACCTGCGCAGCTGCGACGCGTTCGTGTTCAACAGCGAGGCGACGCGTGAAAGCGTGCGCGCTCTCGTCGGCAGCCTGCCGGTGAACGTCGTGGCGTATCCGGCGGCGGACCATCTTGCGATCGCGCAGCGCGGCGTGCGCGCGACGGGCTCACTGCGACTGCTCGCCGTCGGGAATCTGATCGAACGCAAGGGCTTGCACACCACGCTTGCCGCGCTGTCCGCGATCGGTTCTGCATTCGACTGGACGCTCGATGTCGTCGGGCGCGCCGATGTGGATCCGGTGTACGCTGCGCGCTGTCGTCGAGCGGCCGAGGTCGGCGGCGTCGCCGATCGCGTGCGCTGGCGCGGCCGGCTCGATGATGCGCAGCTGGCGCAGGCGTACGCGGCGAGCGATGCGCTCGTCGTGCCGTCGCAGTACGAGGGCTTCGGCATCGTATATCTCGAGGCGCTGGCGGCCGGGCTTCCGGTGGTGGCGTCGACTGCCGGCGCGGCCGGTGAGCTGGTGCGCCACGGCATCGAAGGATTTCTGGTTCCCCCCGACGACGCCGCGGCTACGGCTGCGGCGATTCGCCTTCTGTTCGACGATGCAGCACGTCGCACGCTGTCGACGGCGGCGCGTGCGCGTGCGGCATCCCATCCGACGTGGAGCGCAACGGCGGCGCGCATTCGCGCCTTTCTCGCGGAGCTTTGTCGCGATGCGTCACGCGGCGCGACGCTGGAGTAAACGATGACCGACGATGAGTTCATTCGATATCTGGCGGCCAAGCGCACGATCGATGATCGCGCCTTGAACGCTCATGTGTACGCACGGTTCACCGAACTGCTCGGGCGGTGCGGCGATCGTCCGCGCGTGCTCGAGCTCGGCGGCGGCATCGGTACGATGGCCGAGCGTCTGGCGGCGCGGCGCGCCTTCGGTGCAGCGCGGCCGAGCTACACCCTCATCGACGAGCAGCCGTCGGTGATCGCCGAAGCGCGGCGTCGCTGTCGTGATCTGCCGTTCGAGATGCAGTGCGAGGCGGTCGACGCGCGCGCTTTTCTCGACGCGCACGCGGGTGAATGGGACGTGCTGATCGCCAACGCTTTTCTCGATCTGTTCGACCTGCGCACGATCGTGCCGGCAGCGCTGCGCGCGCTGCGCCCGGGCGGCGTGTTCTATTTCACGATCAACTTCGACGGCGTGACGCAGCTGCTCCCGACGATCGACGCGCGCTACGACGACGAAATCGAGTCGCTGTATCACCGCACGATGGACGAACGCATCATCGACGGCGTGCGTTCCGGAGACAGCCGCAGCGGGCGCAATTTGTTCGGGCGCCTGCGCGCGGCCGGGGCGCGCATCGATGCCGCGGGTTCGTCGGACTGGGTGGTATTTCCCGGCGCGAATGGCTACGCGGACGACGATGCGTTCTTCCTCGGCTGCATCCTCGGCTTCTTCGAGCAGTCCGTCGGCGGCCGGCCGGAGGTCGATCGCGCGCGATTCGCGGAATGGATGCGCACGCGGCGCGAGCAGCTGGCGCGCGGCGAGCTGACGTACGTCGCGCATCAGCTGGATTTCGTCGGGGCTGTCTGAGCGTCAGAGCAGCGCGCGCGCGCCGTCGCGGATGCGCGCGGTGATCGCCGCGGCGTCGGCTGCGCCGGCGGCGACGTCGGCGGCGCGCTGCGGCCTGCCGAATCGCAGCGTCACGGTGTTGCGCTGCAGCGCCGGCAGGATGACCTGCAGCATCGCCGCCATGCGCTCGCGCTGCGCCAGGTCGCGGCGGATTCGTGCGATCGGGTGGCGATAGGCGGCCGGGTCGAAGACGCCGCTCACGATGGCCGGGACGATCGTCGCGTCCGGGGCGAGGCGGGCGAGCAGGCCGGTGCTTTCGTTCCAGGATTCGAGCGAGGCCACGGCTTCGTCGCGGCGCTGCGCTGGGTCGGGCTCGATGCGGCCGGCCGGGAAGGTCAGCACGGCGCGGCCAGCGCGCAGTTCGGACACGATGCCGCGGAAGGCGCTCATGCGCGCGCCGGCGTCTTCCCGGACGAACACCAGATGCGGCGTCAGATTCGGCAGCGCCGCGAGGAACGGCCGGTGCGCCGCCACGATGCGCAGGTCGTCGCGTGGGATGGACGCGAACAGGTCGACCGTGTCGGTCAGCCCCGGATGATTCGAGACGATCAGCAGCGGCCCGCTGGCTGGGATGTGCTCGACGCCGTGCACGTCGATGCGGCCGGCCAGCTCGCCGGTGATCCATCGCGCGGCGGCGCGCAGCCCGTCGGAGCCGATGCGCTCGTCGAACGTCTGCATCTGGCGAGCGAAGCGCTCGGCCGGGGCGCGAAAGAGCATGTCCGTCAGCGCGCCGCGCCGCACGCCGAGCGAGTCGCAGATGTCGCCGAGGTTGATATCGACGAGCGTGGAGAAGACGCCTTTGGACATGGGCGCATCATAGAGCATCGTGCATTCCGAATTGCGCGGCTGCCGATCCGGGACTACAATCTCTCCGCCGTTCGATGAGTACGTCGTTGCTGCGATTCCTCTCTTTCAGCGCCGTCGCCGGCTGCGGCGAGCGTGCGCGCCTGCGCAACGTGAGCGACAAGGGCGCGGTGATCGAGCATTTCAAATCGATCATCGGGCTGTCGCGCCGCTGATGCGGGGCGGCATGTGTCATCTCCGTTATTGTTTTCTCCCGCGTGCGGCTCTTCTTGAGTCGCGTCGATAATCTTTACGGCACGTCGGTTTTATGAATCGACGGTCGTTTTCAGCAGAGTCCATTTCTATGAGCAATCCATTTCAATCCACGGTGCGTGAGTTGTCCGTCGCCGGGTCGGCGACCG
>JBIIIA010000231.1:0-5465 GCA_044235195.1 Thermoflexales bacterium | reverse complement strand
GCGATCGCACAATCCGACGACGCTCCCGTCTCCGGAACACACGCCCCTTCCGACGACGCATACGCCACCGTCGCGCTGACGTCGTTCGTCGTCGCCGTCACCGCCACGCTCGTCGTCCCGCTCGGCACCTCCGCCGCATACTCGTTCGTGCTGCTCACGAACAACGGCGTCAGCGCGCCCGGCGCGACCGCCAGGTCCGCCAGCGTCGCATCCCCGGGCTCTTCCACCGTCACCACGACCGTGTACGTCTCCGTTGTGGTGAGATCCTGTGCCGTGATCGTCACGGTGATCGTGGTCGCGCCGGTCGCCGCGATCGCGCATGTAGGGGCGACCGGGTCGGTCGCCCATCCCACGACCGGGCCGGTCGCCCGTGCGGCGACACGCCCATTCCCCGGCGTGCACGCCCCCGCCGTCGTCGAATACGCCACCGTCGCGCTCACGTAGTTCACCGTCGCCGTCACCATCGCCGACGTCGTCCCAGCCGGCACCTCCGCCGCATACTCCGTCGTCGTGCTCACGAACGCCGGCGTCAGCTCGCCCGGCACGATCGCCAAGTCACTCAGCGTCGCGTCCGTCGATGCCTCCCGCGAGATGAACATCGTGTACACCAGCGGCGCCGTGCCCGCGGCGTTGTACGTCGTCAGCATCACCGTCCCGCTCAGCCCGACCGCCAGATTCGCCAACGCGAACACAGCATCTGCGTAACTTCTCCCGTCGTAGATCAGCGGCCCGGTCATCACCGGCGTCGGCGCGATCGTCCCATCCGCCAGCTCCAGCGTCGCCGTGAAGTACGGATGGCCCGCCACGTTCTCACCTACCACGCCGAGGACGATCGCCGTCTGCGTATACGGCACCGTCGCCGTGTACTGCAGCGTCGTGCTCACGAACGTCGGTGTGTACGGGAATTCCGTGAAGCTGTTCGGATCGCCCACCCCCAAAGCCACCAGCGGATTCGGCACCGGAAACTCAGCCAGAAGCTTCACCCGCGCCGTGTACGAGAACACCGTCGCCGCAGGGTTCGTCAGGCTCACCGAAGTGGCCATCGAAAAGTCATGCGCGGAATCACTCGATCCGTAAGCGGTGCCGCCGTACGCAATCGACAGCGACAACGGATCCGTCGTCCAGTCATCGGCGATGTTCACCGAATACTCGATCGTCTGCGTCGGCCCGAAAGAAAACGTCGTGCTGTAGTACGTCGAAAGCAATCGTGCCAAATTCTGCGTCCGATTCCATGCCGAAGCAATGGCCACACCTTCGAACATAGCATCGGCGGAAGCCGTCGTATTGATGCCCCAGCCGCTGCCCCAATCACGGTCTATACCGTAGAGATACGCCTGCGTGTCTGTCAGCGGCCTATCCACAAAAAATATGTCGTATTCAGTGCCCCTTCCTCCATCGACATCGTAGCTGTCTCGATTAATCATTGGTCCGATTCCCTGCGGATCGGTGTACACCCGCGTGACGACAAGTTCATCGTCATACTCCGCCACGGAATAGTAGTACGTGAATTGAATCGGACGTCCAGTCGCGACAGACGTAATGAAGCCGCTCGACCGCAGCCTCCCGGGAGAATCCCAAACACGCTCCTCCCTTCGCTCAACAGAATCGGGGAAATTGTAATTGTGGCTACCCAATGTAAGTGCCTGATCGCCACCGCCAGTCCAGATTTCAAGTTTGAATGAATTGATGCTATTTTCTCTTTGCAGCTGACCGTCGCCACGCCAGGATTTCTGGGAAACGATTATGTCCTGCGCATGTTCGTTATTATCGATTTGCAGCTGACCGATCGCGCCGTTCTGTCCCCATGGCATTCGATTCATCAGTCTAGGCTGGCACAAATAGCAATTGGTGTTCTCATAGATTCCGTACGGGGTGGTGACCACGATCGTGTCCCCTAAGGGTCGGAAATCGTCGATCTTGATCAGCAAATATGAGTTGCCGACTGTCTTGTATTCCGACGCAGAAAGCACACGCCCCTGGAAGGCAACCTCGGTCGCCGTCGTGAGCGCCGAATGGTCATATACTCGCCACTTTCCGTCGCTCAGCCAGGTTTCGTAGCGCTGCGGGTATATCTCCGCCGTGCTGGAAAATATCATGAAAGTAAACGGCTGCGTCACCGTGACCAGGCCGCTCGGATACATCAGCGCAAACGTATTTCCGGGTGCATCGGCCAGCGGCATGTACGGCATCTTCATCCGACCAATGTCATCTGCGGTGCACACATCTTCGAGGCCGGTATTGCCATAGTTCCACGGCGAGGCACTAACAGGCACTCGATATCCATTCCAGATCCCGTATAGCGCGGTGCCGAGATTGGAAGCACAGATATATGTAGTCTCCCCGGGCCAGCTCGGCGACACCGCCGTCACCATCTCCGTCGCCGTCACGGCGCTTTCCACCGCAACCCGCGCCACAGGCGCCGCCGGCCGCGGCGCCGCTTCTACACGCGCCGCCGGCTGCTGCACCGTCAGCGTCACCGCCGCCATGGCCAACGCCGTCCAGCCGCGTAGCGCTCTTCGACCTATGGATCCATCCGATTGAGTCATCTTTATCTCCTTATCTTTCGGCAAAAGTTCGCGATTCGCGCTCGTCGTTGACTGCGCGAATACATCGTGATGAAGAATTCGCCGGTCGACGAAACCGCGCAGCTACGATAGGGTTCGCGTCGCCCTGCGTATATCCACCGCGAGGGATGATTCAGGGATGATCGAGGGATGATTCGGTCACGCGCTGTGGGTGGATTTCACGTGACGAACTACAATCCCCGCCGATGGCCTCCGCCGGTCCCGCCCTGCCCGCCGCCTTCGTTCCGCGTCCACGTCTGCTCGTGGATCTCGTCGGCTGGCGCGATCTGCGGCTCATCTCCCTGGTCACCCCCACCGGCTACGGCAAGTCCACTTTCATTGCATGGTGGCTGAAATCACTCGACGCGCTGCCCGCGGACGATCGCCCGCTCTCCGCCTGGCTCTCTTTAGAGCCCGCCGGACTCCCCGTCGACGTCGTCCTGCTGCGCCTCACCGAGCCCCTGCGCCCGCATCTGCCCTCGATCGATGACCTGCTCGAACGCCACGCCGCGGGACGGCTCTCGCCCTCGCAGTTCGCGCAGGCGCTGTGCACCGACCTCGCCCGGCTGGCGCTGCATTTCATCGTCGTCGTCGACGATGTCCACCTGGTCTCCGATCCCGATGTCCGCGCCCTGCTGCAGACCATCCTGGACGCCGACGCCCCCAACCTGCACCTCGTCCTGCTCTCGCGCACCCAGCCCGGCCTGAAAATCAGCCGGCTGCTCCTCAAAAGCGCCGCGCTGCTGCTCGACGACAGCCATCTGCGCTTCGATCACGAGGAATTTCTGGCGTTCTCGCGCGCCACGCGCCTCGCCTCGCTCGACGCCGCCCGCCTCGCCGCCATCGAGGAACGCTGCGAAGGCTGGGTCGCCGCCCTGCAGCTGCTGGCCCTCTCACCGCCGCGGTCGATCGATTCACTCCTCGACGCGCGCTCCGGCCACCTGCTGCTCGAACATCTCGAAGCCGAAGTGTTCTCCCAGCTGCCCGCCGAGCTGCGCGCCTTTCTCGTCGACGTCGCCCCGCTCCCCTTCCTCACCGCCGATCTCGTCGCCGAGGCCACGCGCTGCGACAAGCGCTCCGCCGCCCGGCTCCTCCAGCAGGCCCTCGATGCCAATGTCTTCCTGACGGCCTTCACCCACCGCCCCGCGCAGGGCGCCGCCCAGGTCCGCTGCCGCTTTCACCCGCTCTTTCGAGAACTCCTGCAGCACAAGCTGCTGGACGACGCCGATCCGGCCGCCGTCCAGCTCACCGTGCAGCGCGCCGCCGCCTGGCTGGCCGCCGCCGGCGAAATCGACGCCGCGCTCGCGCTGCTCCTGCCCGACTGCCTCGCCGCCGCCGTCGACGTCGTCGCCGCGCACCTGCGCCCGGCCATCCTGCGCTTCGACCTCGTCTCCGCCCAGCGCTGGCTCGATCAGCTGCCGCCCCGCTCGATCGACGCCCACCCGCAGATCGCCGTCGACGCTGCGTGGCTGGCCTTCTTTTTGGATCGCAACGACCTGTCGACGCCCATCGCGCGCGCGCAGGCCGCCCTCGCCGCGCAGGCCGCCGACGCCGAGCTCACCGCCGAGTTCACTGCCGAGCTCGGCGCGCTGCGTGCCTTATCGCTTTTCATTCAGGGCCGCCGCTCCGACGCACACGCCGCCGCCGACGACGCCGCACGCAGCCCCCACCGCGAACTCGGCCTCGCCGCCGGATATCTCGACCTGATCGACGTGCTGCTGCGCGACAAGCCCGAAGACCTCGACGAACGTCTGCGCCGCATTCATCACGCCATCGACGTCTTCACGCACCTCGGCTTCGCCTATGCCGCCCTCGACGCCTACATCTGGCCCTGTTTCTTGAAACGCCTCTACGGCGACGCCCCCGGCATGGTCATCGCTCATGAAAATGCCCTGGCGATGCTGCACCACTTCGGCAGGGAAAATACCGCTTCCGCCGCAGACTTCCATTTCGCCTTCGGCCAATCCCTCTACCTCATGGATCGCATCACCGAGGCGCGCGCGCAGTTCGAATCCGCCATCGTCATCGCCGAACGCGTCGATCCGGCGGGCATGAACAGCTACCACACCCTCCTCGGCCTGCAGCTGTGCGACCTCACCGAGGGACGTCCCCCGCAGCGCTACGACCCGGCCGACGATGCCCGGCGCTGGGCCGCCATCACCTCCGACAACACGCCGATGCTCGCCGTCAATATCGGCTGGACGCGCCTGCTGCGCGATCTACGCCTCGGTGCCCCCGAACGCTGCCGGCAGACCGCCGACAGCTTCGGCATCACTCCGGCTCAATTAACCCCGGACACCCACGAACTGCTGCGCCTGCTGGTGCTCGGCGGCGCCGTCGTCGGCGGATCGACCGACCCGCAGCTCGGCGCCCGGCTGTGCGAATTTCAAGCCGACATGCACGCCGTACGCAACGTCCCCCTCGCTTCGTACGCCGGCGCGCTGCGCGTGCTCTACCTGCTCAACTCCGGTGACCTCGACGCCGCGCACGCTGAGGTCCACTCTCTCGGCGCATACGTCGAACGCTCCGGCATGCCGCGCCTGCTGGCGGACTTTCCGCAATGCGCCGCACTGCGCGAAACGAACGCCGAAATCGAGGCCTGCGCTCCGTTCGGCCTCAGCCGCCGCGAACTGCGCGTGCTCGAGATGCTGGCCGACGACCGCGCCAATAAGGAAATCGCCACGGAGCTCTCGATCAGCCTGGCCACCGTCAAGTCGCACGTGCAGCACATCTTCCGCAAGCTCGAAGTGCGTGACCGCGCCGCAGCGGTGCACAAGCTGCACGCACGGTCCAAAGCCAATTGCTAGGAAATTTCGTACCGCCGCACGCCGTCCGCCTGCCCCTGCAGCACGAACCCCAGCGACTCGTACAGCGCGATCGCCTCGCTCATGGAATCGAGCG
>JBIIIA010000230.1:0-5484 GCA_044235195.1 Thermoflexales bacterium | reverse complement strand
CGGGTGCGAACCCGTACGTGTACACGGTGAATATCGTGCGCGCGCCGCCGCTGACGAAGATCGGTTGGGCTGCGATCGGCGACATCGAAGGCGAGCAGTATCCGTTCACCAGTGACTGGATCTCGACGACGCAGACGTACACCGCGTACATCGCGAGTGAGACATCGAAGATGAATCTCATGGCGATCACCGAATACTTCACGGCGGTGACGTACATGACGGCGAGCCTGGCGACGAACGCCGGCATCGCGCCGATGACATTTTTCACCACGGTGAAGGGGACGGACTTCGGCAACGACGCGATCCCGCTCGCCGGATTCTTCGGCTGGAATCTCGGCCCGGTCGTGACCGGGACGATGACGATCACCTCGACGGATCTGCTCGGCGGCAATCCGCGCATCTACACGATTCACATCGGCCGCCTGCCGCCGCTGACGAAGATTACTTGGGCTGCGATCGGCGACATCGAAGGCGATCAGTATCCGTTCACCAGCGACTGGATCTCGACGACGCAGGCGTATACCGCGTACATCGCGAGCGAGACCTCGAAGATGAATCTCATGGCGATCACCGAATACTTCACGGCGGTGACGTACATGACGGCGAGCCTGGCGACGAACGCCGGCATCGTACCGATGATGTTTTTCACCACGGTGAAGGGGACGGACTTCGGCAATGACGCGATCCCGCTCGCCGGAGTCTTCGGCTGGGATCTCGGGCCGGTCGTGACCGGGACGATGACGATCAGCTCGACGGACCTGCTCGGCGGCAATCCGCGCATCTACACGATTCACATCGGCCGCTTGCCGCCGGTGAATACGCTGGATCTGTTCCTGGCGTTCGTCGATGAAGTGGAATTTCTGTCTGTCGAGCCGCAGTTCGTGAGCACGACGCAGCGGTATACGCTGACGATCCCGTACGCCAGCACACAGCTCGCGGCCGGAGGTCAGCCGACGGATCTCAGTTCGAAAGACTACATGACCGCGTCGTTGTCGATGGATGGAGTGAATGGCATCCTGCCGGAGGAATGGATCACGGGCACGCAGTCTTCCCCATACACGGACGTCGTCGCCGGTCTATGGACAATACCGGTCGGTCTGACTGGAACACTGTATGTGACGACGACGGCCGCAGGCGGAAAGTCGCCGCGCGTCTACGAGGTGTTCATCGCGCGCGCCGACCCGGTGAACACGCTCGAAGAACTGCTCGTCTTGTCGGATTACGCGCAGAACCTGGTGCTGTCGCCGGCGTTCGTCAGCACCACGCTGGAGTACACGCTGACGCTGCCGCACGATGCGTTGAACATGGCGGTGCTCGGCCTGCCGACGGATCTTTCGGCCAGCAGCTACGCGACCATGTCGATGCTGACGGCGGCCGGCGTGCTTCCGCCGACGCTCTGGTACACCGACGCGCAGGCGAGCCTCGGTTCGCCGAAGCCGTACATCGACGGATTCTGGACGTTCGCAGCCGGGCTGACCGGCACGGTCTATATCACGGTGCATACCAGCCTGAACGACTCGCCGCGTGTGTATGCGATTCATATCAATCGCACGGTGCTTGGTGCCGGATTGTCCGCGCTCGACTTCGCACCGTTGCAGTTGAGCCCGGCGTTCACCACGAGCCAGTTGAACTACACCGCGACGGTGACGAGCGATCTGGCGTCCGTGACGATCACGCCAACCGCTGAAACGTCCGGCGCGCTGATCACGGTGACGGCGTCGCCGGGGTCGTGCACGCAGCCGGCTCTGCGCAGCGGCGGGGCGCCGGCGGGCATCCCGTGCACGCTGGAGATCGGCGAGAACGTGATTACGGTGACGGTCACGGTGAACGGTGCTACGACGGAGTATGTGATCGTGGTGACGCGCGAGTCGTCGGCAGGTGCTTCGTCGGACAACGCGCTCAGCGAGCTGACGATCTCCTCCGGTGCGTTGACGCCGGCGTTCGTGAGCTCGACGACGGAATACGCCGCTTCCGTGGGGAACGACATTGCGTCGCTGACCATCACGGCCGCGGTGAACGACGGTGGCGCGTCCGTGAGCTATGCGGCGTCGCCGGGGTCGTGCGCGCCCCCGTCGTCGCGCGCGGCTGCGGCGCTGCCCGGCGTTCCGTGCGCGCTGGAGGTCGGCGAAAACGTGATCACGGTGACGGTCACGGCGGCGAACGGCGACGTGCGCGAGTATGTGATCGTGGTGATGCGCGCGGCGCCGCTGGCGGTGACCCAGATGTGGCCGAACGCAGGCGTGCCTGCAGACGGGATGCCCGTTTCGTTGTTCGGCGCCGGCTTCGCTGTGGCGCTGACGGTCACGATCAATGGGACGCCGGTGGAATTCACGATCGTGGATGACGGTCGCATCACGTTCGCCATGCCGGCGGGAACTGCGGGGACGAGCGTCTCGGTCACGGTTCAGACAGCGAATGCTGCTGAGACGCTGATCGATGCGTTCACCTATCTGGCGCCGACGGTGGTCGAAGTGGACGCCGATCAGGGACTGGTCTTCACCACGTCGAACGGCCTCGTAGTCACCGTGCCGCCGCAGGGCATCAGTGGATCCCTCGTGATCACGCTGACGCCGCAGCCGCCGGCGCCGGGTGTGCCGGGCAACATCCTGATGTATGCGTTCCGGCTGGAGGCGCTGCTCGACGGCGCGCCGCTGGCGACGCTGACGAACGCGGTCACGATCACGCTGCCGATCGACGAGAGCATCTTCGCGATCGCGGACGGCGAGCGGCCGTGGCTGTATCAGTGGGTCGGCGGCGAGGGAAGAGGGGAGAGGGGAGAGGAAAGAGGGAAGAGGAGTGAGGAAAGAGAGGAAGAGCGCAGTGCTCTCACTTCTCACTCCTCTCCCCTCACTTCTCTCTCCAGCGGTCGCTGGGTGCTGGTGCGTGGTCAGGTATACGAGCCGACGACGCAGGTGATGACCGTGGCGCTGCGGCCGATGGGCGAGTATGCGCTGAGCACTTCGCTGGTGCGCAGCTACTGGCTGCCGCTGGTGCCGGTGCTGCGGTAGGAGAAGTGATAGTGGATAGTGATAGTTGAGCCTGCCATCGACTATCACTCTCTACTATCACTCTCTACTATCGACTCTCTACTATCGACTCTCTACTATCGACTCAACGACCGTCCCCACCGCCTCTCCTGCCAGCGCACGGCGCACGGCGTCGACTTCGAGGCCGGAGAAGATGTGCACGGTGAGGCCGGGGTGTGCGGCGGCGAGGGTGAGCATGTCCTGCACCTTCGCCGCCATGCCGCCGGTGACGTCTGCGCCGCGCGAGGCGCCGATGCCTCCGCGCTGCGTTTCCCAGCTGGCCTGCGTGATGCGCGGCAGCACGCGCCGATCCTGCATCGAGACGTAGACGCCTTCGGTCTCGCCCGCCAGCAGCATGCGCTCGATCGGCAGATGCTGCGCCAGGAAGGCGAACACTTCTTCGGTGGAGACGATCGTGCCGCCGCGCACTTCGTCGAACGCCACGTCGCCCATCACGAGCGGGACGAGGCCGCGCGCCAGCGCCGTCTGAATCGCTGCGACGTCCATGTGCACGATGCGGCCATCGGCGCAGCGCACCGACGACGACGGCGCCACGCTGAACACCGGCACGCCGGCTGCGTCCAGCGCGTCTGCGACGATGCGGTTCAACTGCTGCGCCGCCACCGAGACGGCGGCGAACCCGCGCCAGCCCGCGGGGTCGCTCACGCCGGCGCGCGTGCCGTACTTTTTGGCCGTGGTGTGGCCGAACGAGCCCGAACCGTGGCCGAGCAGCAGCGGCCGGCGATCCGCACGCTCGACGTACTCGGCGATCTCGCGCGCGATGCGCGTGAGCACGTCGGGGCGGATGGTTTTGTCGCGCGTCTTGTCGGTGATCAGGGAACCGCCGAGCTTGAGAAAGGTGGCCATGTCGAGTTTCGTTTTTCCTCAGGCGCAGGTCGGCCGGGAAATCCGGAATCCACGATGCGATAATTCCGCCACCATGGCCGACACTCTACGCGTCTTCAAGGACAAGGATTATCTGTCCGATTTTCTGCGCCGTTATTGGTTTGCGCCGCCGGTGGCGCTGTGGCGCAGCATCGAGGCGAAAACGCTGGCGACGCTCGACTTCCCGGCGCCGATGCTGGACTTCGGCTGTGGTGACGGCCTCTATACCGAGGCGATCTTCGGCAAGCAGCCGGGCATCTTCGGCAACGACATCGCCGCGGCCGAGCTGCCCGGCGCGCGCGACAGCGGCGTGTACCAGCACGGCGTGCAGTTCGCCGACG
Source organism: Thermoflexales bacterium (assembly GCA_044235195.1). Taxonomy (GTDB): domain Bacteria; phylum Chloroflexota; class Anaerolineae; order J036; family Brachytrichaceae; genus CANJQH01. Next base: position 1,232 of record JBIIIA010000230.1, on the reverse strand, counting down.
GCCATCATCTGCCGTACCCCGACGGCTTCTTCGGTTCGATTTATTCGAACTCCGTCGTCGAACACATCCCCGATCCGCACAACGTGCTGCCCGAACTCGCGCGTGTGCTGCGCACGGACGGCCTGATCGTCTTCACCGTGCCGAGCGACAAATTTCGTGAGCTGCTTGACGGCTATCGCACGGCGCCGTCCAAGCAGGAAGCCGAGGCGTACGCCAAGTCGATCGACGAGAAGTTCGCGCATTTCCACTATCACACCGCCGACGAATGGCGCGTGCTGTTCGCGCAGGTCGGCATCCGGCTGATCGAGGCGCGCTACTACATTTCCCCGGCGGCCGAGGCGCAGTGGGATCGCATGAACCGCGAATACAACATCGGCGGGCGCTCGCTGTTCAACGTGCTGGCTTCGCCGCGTCTGCGCCCGCTCGGCTATCAGGGCGTGATGCGCAGCATGGTGCACGATCGCCTGCTGCCGAAGCTGCGGCCGTTTTACGACGACGTCGATCGCACCAGCGGCGGCGGCATGCTCGTCGTCGGTCGCAAAATGTAAGAGCAGCGCAGGGCGACGATCGCGCCGCCTTGCTACGCAGTCACATGCGCTCGCAGCTGCGGGAAGAACTCGCGGAAATCCTCGTCCAGCGCATCCATGTGCACGACAATCTGTTCGGCCCCTTCGGCCAGCAGATTGCCCGGCCGCAGCCGGCGCGACAGGCGGCGCAGCGTCAACGCAATGCCGTCGACGCTGGCATAGCTGCTCAACCAGTCGTCGTCGCGCATGTGGCGGAACCCGCGCGCGACTTCCGCCGGCAGATGCGGTTCGTGTTCGGCCAGTGCGTCGTACACCGATGAGATGAACGCACTGCGCGGCTGTGCGCAATATTCGTTCCAGTGCGCGCTGAGAAAATAATCGTAGAACACGTCGACCAGCACGCCGGCGTAGCGCTTGTACGGCGCCTGGATGCGCGCCTGACTGCGCAGCACCACCGGATGCATATCCGTGAAGAGATCGATGGTGCGATGCTGCATGAAACTGCGCTGCACCGCCGGGCTGAAGCGCGCCCGCGCGTCACCCTTCACCCAGTCCGCCGCAACCGCGCCGACCCAGGATTCGGCGCCGGGTTCTGCAAGCAGAAGATGAGCAAGCCAGTTCATCGAGTGCGCGTGATTATCCCGTAAGTCGTCGTCTCCTTGTTCGGCGGATGCCACCTGCTGAAAGCTGTGAAGCACTTTTCAT
>JBIIIA010000024.1:0-17127 GCA_044235195.1 Thermoflexales bacterium | reverse complement strand
CGCTGGTGTACACGATCATCGTGACGAACAACGGGGTGCTGCCGGCGGAGAACGTGACGCTGACGCTGGACCTGCCGCCCGGGGTGACGGTGGACGGGGTGACGCCGACGCAGAGCTCGGGGACGGATCCGCTGGTGTGGAACGTGGGCACGGTGCCGAGCGGCACGGTGCGGACGTATGTGGTGACGGTGACGGTGGCGCCGACGGCGACGGGGCCGCTGACGCCGACGGCCGTGGTGGCGTCGACGACGCCGGATCCGAACCCGTCGAACAACACGGACACCGAGAGCACGACGCTGGGCGATCCGGATCTGGTGCTGACTGTGCGGCCGAGCACGACTTCCATTCGACCCGGAGACACCATCTCGTACTTCGTTACGCTGACCAACACCGGGGATGCACCGATCACCGATTCGGTGGTCACTGCGACGATACCGCTGGGTGCGAGATTTAATCCGAATGCCAGCACGCCCGGCTGGACATGCACGCCCGATAACACGGCCGGCAGTGTGTGTACGTTCCCGGTCGGCGGCCTGGACCCATCCGAGGTCGATGATCTGGTGTTCGCCCTGGACGTGCTCGATGAACTTCCGCCCGGGACGACTAATTTCGATGTGCGATTCCGAGCGACGGGTGACAACGGCGATCCGGTGTCGGCCGTAGTGGATGATGCAACCGTCGTCGTGACGTATCCCGCTCTCGAGGTGTTCATGACGGCGACGCCGCCGGCGGGCACATCGGTGGCGCCGGGCGATCCGATCACCTACCGGGTGACGATCACGAGCGTCGGTACGGTGACTGCAACCGGAGTAGTGATTACCGCCCCGGTGCCGGCCGGTGCAAATCTCGTGCCGGGATCGTCGACGCCGACGCCGGTCCGAACCAACCCGATCGTGTGGAATTTGGGTGATCTGCCTCCCGGCGCGGTGCGTGAGGTGGTCTACGTGATCGAAACGGACCCGGCGACCGGGCAGACATCGGTCATCGCCGTAGTGCAGGCGGCCGCTGACGACGTCGCGCCGGTGGATTCGAATCTGATGATGCATCCGCTCGCTGCGACGGCCATCGAACTCGAGCGACTCGAGCTGGTCGCCGTCGACGGCGGCATCGAAATTCGCTGGCAGATCGCTGCGATGCAGAACTCGCTCGGCTTCCACATCTGGCGCAGTTCGAATCGCGACGAGGCGTCGTCTCAGCGTGTGACGCCGTCGCTGATCCCGGCCAGAAGCATCGGGGCGTATTCGTGGACGGATACGAGTGGAACCGCCGCGAGCTACTACTGGCTGGAGGAAATCGACATGAACGGCACGACCGTTCGCTACGGCCCGGTATCGCTGCAGACGCCGGTGTTCGCCGGACCGGTGCAAGCGCAGGTGAACGGACTTGTCGCCGTTCCGCGGATCGCCGCCGGCAACGTGGCGGTCGAGGTGCTGGCACCGTCTCCACGGCTCGGATCGTCGGCCGCAGTGCAGGCGGTGGAACTGCGGCCTGCCTCTGCGGACATGCCGGCTGCGGCACAGGAGTCGGCGGCTCTGGTGCAGGTCGAACGCGTCGTGGCGGCAGGAGCTTCGAGCAGCGATGCAGTGACGAGTGAGCCGTCGGTCGTCGCGGAAGCGGCGAATGCGGCCGAAACAGTGCGTCAGGGGCAGCCGGCTGCGCCGCGCACACAGCCACAGGCCATTCCCGCCCAAAGCGCATCGGCGAATCACGCAGAAAGCAGCACGGAAGCCGGCGTGCCGCCTGCGCGGTCGGAACCGCAATCCGAAGCTGCGCCACCCGCCGTCGCGTCGAAGGCGATGCTTCCGGGGCTGTTGCTGATCGGCATCGCTGGCATCGTGGCGTTGCTCGGCGCAGCCGGGGCGGTCGTTGCGTTGTTCGTCATCGGCGCGCGTCGTCGCTGATGGTCGCTGGTGATGGACGCGAATACGAAGCTATGAATCTCGTGGAAGGGGCGGTGCGTCGCCGAATTCGGCTGGGCCTGGCTGCGCTGATCAGCGTGGTCGGCCTCGCCGCACCTTCTACGATCGTGCGCGCCGAGGAAACGCGCGCCAGTGTCGCCGGACCGGCCGAGGAAGCCGTGCAGGACGCGTGGATCGCGCGCGTCGCTGCGACAGGTCTGGTGCGCGTGTCCGGCGCCGAAATCGCCGCGCGTGGAGCGCCGACGCAGTTTTCGCGCCTGTGCCTGCGCTGGCGCGGTCAGGTGCTGTCCATGCATGTCGTGGATGCAGATGGCGACGGCACGATCGACGTGGACGACGAAATTCGTTTCTATGCACCCGGCGGCGGTGATCGCTACAACGCGACCGATACGTACTGGTTCAGTGACGATCCGACCTGCCATCGATCGATGGCGGAGCGGTCGGCTGGTCTGTTGGGCGGTTCGCCGCGCGTCACCGTGCGACAGCGCGGTGTGTGGCGCAACCCGAGCGCGTACTGGGAACCGCAGGGCGGCCCGGACGGCGACCATTGGTTTTCCGCATATCTTGCGTCGGATCTGGAGTCGGGTGAGACATGGTCGATCGATGCGTCCGCACCGGGCGACCTGCCGGCGACATTCGGCAGTGCTACGTACACAGTGACGGGCGTGGCTCGCATGAACCGTGAGCACGCGGCGCGCATGGTCGGCAACGGCTGGAACACGACGGCCCGCTGGTCCGGCGCCGGAAACTTCACCGCCGCGGTTCGCTTCGATACCATGGCTGCCCCGACCGGCTTCGCCATGCAGCCCGGAGCCATCGACGCGGTGCTGGTCGACGCCGTGTACTGGGATCGCGCCGCGCTGCTGGCGCCCGGCGGCGAAGGGGCCCGCTTCGTCGCTGCTGCGAACGGCGATCACAGCGTAACAGGGGCGAGCGAGTCGCTCGTCTACGACGTGTCTGCTCCACTTACGCCGACCGCCATCACGCTGTCGTCCGACAAATTCGCAGCGACCGCGGGACGCGAATATCTGATCCCCGGCAGCGCGGTGCTGACGACGGCCACGCTCGACGCCTATTCGCTGCAGCAGGGCGAGGATTTGCGCACGGCGCGCAACGCGGCGGCGGTGTACATCGCGCCGCGTGCGTGGCTGAATGCGCTCGAACCGCTGCTGGCGCGGCGGCGCATCACCGCCGGTTCCGCCACCGCAGTGCCGGCCGAGGCGATCTACGCACAATTCGGCCATGGCCAGTCGACGCCGCAGGCCATTCGCAATTTTCTGCGCTATGCCTACGCCACCTGGCCGGTGCGCCCGAAGGGCGTCGTGCTGATCGGAGACGCGTCGTACGACGTGCGCGATTACAGCGGCAACGGCTTCACGACGATTCTGCCGCCTTTTCTGGCGGACGTCGATCGGTACAACGGCGAGGCCGGAAAGCTCGGGGAAGCGGCATGCGAGGCATGCTTCGCGCTGCTGGACGGCGACGATCCGTTGACGGACGATGTGCCGGAGCTCATCTATGGGCGGATACCTGTGCAAACCAGTGCGCAGCTCACTGCCTATGTCGCCAAGGTGATCGCCTATGAAACGGCGACGACCGACGACGTGGCGGGAAGCTGGCGCACCTATCTGGCGTATCTCGTCGACGACACCGTGCGTCCCGACGGCACGATCGATTCGGCCGGTGATTTTTGGCGCACTGCCGAAAACAGCATCGCCGAACAGAATTTCTACAGCGGAATTCGCAGGCTGTACTACGACCCGACCGGCGCGCTGGGACCTGTGACGTACGCCGTGGGGCAGCCCACGAATGCATCGAATCCGGCGAATGAGCGCACCCGCGCACTGTTCGAGACCGGCGCTGCCTTTATCACCTACATCGGCCACGCCAGTCAGAATCGCATCGGTGATCTCGGCCGGCCGCAGTCGGGAATTCGGAATTACCTGCTGAATCAAAACGAGGTGGAAACGCTGCCGAATGCTGCGCGGCTGCCGATCATGCTGCAGATGACTTGTTTGACAGGGGCATATACGTACGGATATGTGGATGCCAATCAGCGCGTGACCACCGCCTTCGACGAACGCACCGTGCTGGCCGCCGGAGGCGCCGTGGCGGCGTGGGGATCGACAGGCCTCGGCGTCGCCTACGGGCACGACATCCTGCTCAGTGGCTTTTTCGCAGCCTTGTGGAGGCCGGGCGGTCGATCGCTCACCCTCGGCGAGTTGGCGCAGGCAGGCTACGCGCACCTGTATGACGAACCACGTGCGCCGTTTGCGCAGGATCTGATTCGCACTTTTCTTATTACCGGCGATGCGTTTCTGCAGCCGCGCATCTATGCGCCGCGCGTCTTGCTGCCGTCGGAAACGGTCCGTGTCTACGTTCCGCAGGCGATACGCTGAGGCGCCGGCGGCGAGAAATCGCACGAGCAGTTCTACACAAAAAATGAACACCAACCGAACACCCAGAAAAACACTGATCACGTTGGCCGGCCTGGCAGCGCTTAGCGCTCTGCTGCTCGTTGCACCACAGCCCACCGCGTACGGCCGGGAGCCGTTCGGCCCGATGGTGCTGACGGATACGCCGGAGCCGCCGATCCCGACCGCTACGCCCATGCCACCGCCACCGGTCGTGCCGACGGCGGAGCCGATCGCCACGGGCATCCCGGGGCCGGCCGTGCGCGCACCCGACGTCTGGGTCGTTCTCGACGGCTGTCTGAGCTGTGTATCGGCCGATGGCTTCATCGAGTATTACGTGCATGTCGGCAACGACGGCACGGCGGAGGCGTACAACGTCGTCGCGCACAATGCGCTCGGCCCCGGTCTGGATCTCGATTCCGTGGACATGCCGGAAGGCGTGTTCGTGCCGGGGGCCGATCCCAGACAGTTCGCTTTTCAGATCGGCACGTTGAATCCGGGCAAGGTCATCACATTCCGAATTCGTGTGCGGCTGACGGATCCGAACGCGGCATCGTGGGCTGTTCTGGCGCGTGCGGAGACCTCGACGCCGGGGGATCCTGTCGACAACAATGATCATTCTCTGCATGGGACGCGCGGCGGAGCATGGGGCCCGGGCCCCGGTCCGCGCACGAACGCTACGCCGATGCAGGTGATGGCCACGGCCACACCATCGAAAACGACGCTGCTGCCGAAGACCGGAGCCGAACTGCGTCGGCCGGTGATTCGTCGCCGACCCGTGGTCCGCCGTCGGCCGGTGCGGCGCGCTCCGGTGCGCAGCCCGATCATCGTGCGCCCGCGACAGTAGACGCGGTAGATGCGACCGAGTACGGATCGTCGGCTGTGCATTCGGCAGCGAAAATTACAATCGGCTCCGTGACATCCGCGATCCGTGCCGCCATGCTCTGCGCCGCGCTGGCGTTTTCGCTGCGATTCCTGGCGCAGGGGGCATTGCCGCTCGACTACGACGAGCCGATCTATCTCGCCGGCGCGCAGGCCTATGCACAGGCCGTGCGCGCCGGTGACTGGGCGGCGCTGCGGACGGATTCCTCCCCCGAGAACCCGCAGCTGATGAAGCTGGTGTTCGGCGGCGCCGTGCTTACCACGCCGCCCGCGGATCCGATTCTCACGCTGCCCAACGTCGAAGCGCCGTCCGCCGTGCTCCACGCGGCGCGCGTCGCAGCTGCGGTGCTCGGCGCGCTGCACGCTGCGCTGCTGGCGTTCGTCGACCCCCTCGCCGGCCTGCTGCTGGCGATGCACAGCGGCCACGTCAAATACACCTCGCTCGTCATGCTCGAGGCGCTGCCCGGCCTGACTGCGCTGATCTGCGTCCTGGCGTATCGACGCGCGCGCGGGCGCTGGGGGCCGTGGATGGCCGTGTCCGCCGTCATGCTCGGCCTGACCGCGGCCGGGAAATATCTATACTGCGTCGCCGCCCTAGCGGTGATGGCGGATGCGATCTACAGCGCGCGCCGCCGCTCGATGCGACGGCTGTGGCCGATCCTTCCCTGGGGAGTGCTGGCGATCGTCGTATTCATCGCAGTTTCCCCCAATTTGTGGGGTGATCCGTTCGGTGGTGTGCGCGATTCGCTGCTTTTTCACGCGCGAAATGCCAGCGCCTCCGAGAGCGTCGTGAACACCGGCAAATTCGTGTGGTGGCAGCCGCTGGGCTGGCTCGGGGCGTCCGTTCCGCGCAGCGACGCGGCGGTGCCGCTGCGACTGGACGCCGTGATCGCGGTCGCCGCGGCGCTGGGCATGCCGGTGCTCTGGCGGCGGCGGCGCGTGTTCGCGTTGTGGCTGGTCCTCGGGCTGGCCGCGCTGTTGATCTATCCGAACAAATGGCCGCAGTACGCGCTGGTCGTGACCACGCCGCTTTGCGTGGCCGCCGGCTTCGCCGTGCGGGAAGCGGTGAACGCCCTGCGGCGCCGTGTGGTTCCACGAGCCTGGCCGGTCTCTCTGGCGCTGGGAGCGCTATGTGCGGCTGGCGTCGCGTTTCTGGCGGACGACCCGTACAACGCCGATCCCGCGTTTCGCCGCGCGACGAGCGCGATGCAGGCCGCCATCGCGCCGGACGAAATTGCGTTCGCCGTGTTCGCCGATCCGGCTGTGCGCGCTGCGGTGCTGGAACCGGGCTGGCGAAGCTGGAACGGATCGCCGATCGCAGCCGCCGACGCCCCGCACGGCATGCTGGGCTACGACGGCGCAGCGACGCTGTTGAATCGCGCGGCCGGTCGCCACGGCGTGTGGCTGCTGACGTATCAGAAAACATTCGGCGACCCGGCGGACACGCTGGAGGCGCTGTTGCAGCGTCAGTCGCCGTTGAACGGGCCGTCCTCGACGCAGGAATTCGAACGAGGCTACGCCCTGACCTACTACCGCTTCGGCGCAGGCTACGAGCCGTTGCCCGTCCCGGTGCCGCGCATCGAGCCGGTCGCGCAGAGCGCCGCCGGCGCGTCCGGATCGCTGCAGAGTGAAGGCTGTGCGCAGCTGCGGCCGACGCGCGTCGGCGCCGGCGGCGGCACGCTCGAAATCCTGTGCTTCTGGCGCAGCATGCCGTACGAAAAGCTGCCGTGGGATACCCGCGCGTCGTTGACGCTGCGCGATTCCGGCGGCCGCGTCGTCGCACGCGACGAGCCGTTGATCGCTCGCAGCGGCTTTCCGTGGTTTCGCTATCAGGGCACGATCACCGGCGTGTACCTGCTGACGCTGCCGCCCGGCACGACGCCCGGCCGTCATGAACTCGAAGTGCAGGTGATGGGCAGGGCGCCGGTCGTGTCCTTCCCAGTGATGCTGGAGGAATAGAAACAACCGGCAGCATTTCCCGTATGATCGTCGCATGCTCAAGCAAACGGCGTTGCATGCTGTGCACAAATCCCTCGGCGGGAAGATGGTTCCCTTCGGCGGCTGGGACATGCCGGTGTGGTACGCATCGGCGCGCGAGGAGCACATGGCGGTGCGCACCGGCGCCGGAGTATTCGATGTGAGCCACATGGGCGTGCTGGACGTGCGCGGGCCGCGTGCCTGCGCATTCCTCGATCGCGTTTCCACCAACGACGTGGGTCGCATGCCGGTCGGGCGCAGCCGCTATGCGTATCTGCTCGACGAAGCCGGCGACGTGATCGACGACATCATGATCTATCGCGTCGGCGACGAGCGCTATCTCGTCGTCGTCAACGCCGCGAACGACGACAAGGATTTCACCTGGCTGCGCGCGCACAACGTCGGTGAATTCGCCTGCGACCTGCGCGACCTGCGCTCTCCGTCGGCCGGCTCCGACATGCGCGTCGATCTGGCGCTGCAGGGGCCGGCTTCGGCCGCCCTCCTCGGGAAGCTGCTTCCCGGCGCGGCAGACGTCGCCGTGCTCGACGCGCTGCCGTGGGCCGGCATTTTCGAAACCAGCGTAGCCGGCCACCCCGCCTTCGTGTCGCGCACCGGCTACACCGGCGAGCGCACGGCGTACGAAATTTTCGTGCACCCGGACGCGTCGGTCGCCGTGTGGCAGGCGCTGCTGGAGGCCGGCGCGCGCCCGTGCGGGCTGGCGGCGCGCGATTCGCTGCGCACCGAGGCCGGCCTGCCGCTGTACGGCCACGAGCTGGCCGGCCCGCTGGCGCTGGCGCCATTTCATATTGGCTTCGACGCCTTCGTGAAACTCGAAAAATCAGTGGAATTCATCGGCAAATCTGCGTACGTCGCCCGCGCGGCGGCGGCGAAGAGCCGGCTGGTGCGCTTTCGCATGAACGAGAAGGGCGTGCGCCCGAGCAAGCTCGGCGACCCGGTGCTCGACAAGCGCGGCCGCGTGATCGGCGTCGTCACCTCGTGCGCCCCCGACACCGAGGGATACCTGACCGGCATGGCGCTCATCGAAGGGGCCGTGGCGCCGGCGGAAGGCGCGGCGCTGAGCATTCAGCCGCTGCCCGAGCGGATGCCCGAGCCGCTGCGGCCGTTCGCGCCGTTCGGCGCCCGCACACTCGTCCCGGACGCGGCGGTGGTGGTCGGGCGCTTCCGGCGGGTATAGGGCGCATTCGCTCCCGTACACTTGTCCTCGTGGCCCCTTTTCTTTCCCTCCGCAATCTGCTTCGTTCGCGGCGTGCGCTCGCGCCGTATGTGTGGGTCGATCTGCGCGGCCGCATCGACGAGCTTCCCTCGCCGGGCGGTCGCGCGGCCGCGCTGCAGGCGCGCCTCGGCATCGGCGGCGAATCGTCGATCAGCGTGCACGCGCTGCGCGGGATGTTCGAGCGCCTGGCCGGTGATCGGCGCGTGCGCGGCGTGGTGCTGCGGCTGGACTGCGAGGCGTTTCCGGCGGTGTACGAAAGCCTGCGCACCGAGATTCAGCGCCTGCGCGCCGCCGGGCGCCGGGTGATCGCCTACGCTGAATCGCTGCAGCCGTTTCAGTACTACTTGGCGTGCGCGTGCGACGCCATCGTCATGCCGCCGAGCGCGGAGTGGGGCGTCGTCGGCGTGGCGGGGGAGTATCTCTTTTTCAAGGATCTGCTCGCGCGGCTCGGCATCGGCGTCGACGTCGTTCACGTGTCTCCGTACAAGAGCGCCGGCGATTCGTGGGCGCGCGACGGATTCAGCCCGGAGGCGCGTGCGCAGGCCGAGAGCCTGCTCGATGCCCGCTTCGGTGAGCTGGTGCGCGGCATCGCCGACGGCCGTGGGATGTCCCAGGAACAGGTGCGCCGCTGGATCGACGAGGCCCCGCTCGGCGCGCGCGAGGCGCAGGAGGCCGGGCTGATCGACGCAGCGTTGTACGAGGACGAGCTGGAATCCTGGCTGGCGCCGCCGCCGGCTGTCGCTGAGCCCGGCCCGCGCCGCTGGCTGCGCCGAACGTCGCCGCCGCCGCCGACGCCGCCGACGACGACGACGCTGGCGGCGTGGCGCGACGTGGAGAAATCACTGCGCATTCCGCTGGTGCGGCCGCATCCGCGCTGCATCGGCGTGGTGGAGGTCGACGGGATGATCGTGCGCGGGCAGGGCATGCGCAGCCCGATCCCGCTGCCGATCCTCGGCGGATCGTCGGCCGGCGCCGCTTCGGTGGTGCAGGCGCTGCGCCGCGCGGAGCGCGATGAATCGGTCGCAGCGGTGCTTCTTTTCGTGAATTCATCGGGCGGCGATGCGCTGGCGTCGGATTTGATCGCGCGCGAGGTGCGCCGAGTCGGTGAAAAAAAGCCGGTGGTGGCGTATTTTTCCGGCGTGGCGGCGTCCGGCGGGTACTACGTCGCCGCGCCCGCGCGCTGGATCGTGGCGCAGTCGCAGACGATCACCGGCAGCATCGGCGTGATCAGCATGAAGCCGCATACGCGCGGGGCGTTCGAGAAGCTGCAGGTGCATCGTGAGTCGATCGCGCGCGGCGCCAATGCGCTGCTCTACAGTCTGGCCGACCCGCTCGACGATCGGTCGCGCGCGGCGCTGGAGCGCGGCATGCGCCGCACGTACGACGAGTTCAAGGCGGTGGTGGCCGCCGGCCGTCGCCTGCCGAACGACGACGCGCTCGAGGAGATCTGCGGCGGGCGCGTGTGGACCGGGGCGCAGGCGCAGGAGCGCGGGCTGGTGGACGAACTCGGCGGCTTCGACGTCGCGCTGCGGGCGGCGGCGGCGCAGGCCGGCCTGGCCGACGACGCGCGGCGCGTGCTTTGGCGTCGCATCACGCCCGGGCGACAGGCGCTGCTGCCGCGGTGAAGGAGGCGGCACCTTCGAAACGACGGAAATGTACCCGGCTTCTTAGAAGCCGGGTACGTTTCCTTCGTTTCGAAGGTCACTTCACGCTACGGCCGCCACTCGCCGTCGATGGTGTCTTTTTCGTGGGGGATCTCGCCGCGCAATTCGGCGCGGATGCGGGTCACGATGTCGGGCGGGCATAGGGCGATGAACGCCTCGAGGCCGACGACCAGCGCCGCCAAGTCGTCCAGTTGACCGAGGACGGGGAGAAAATCGGTGACGATGTCGATCGGCCAGATTAGGTAGGCGACGGCGAGGATCGGAAGCGCTTTGAGATAGATCGGGACGCGATGATCGCGCATCAGGCGCCATGCCAGACGCAGGTGATCGATCAATGAACGAAGCGGGCCCAGTTGAGATTGGTTGTTCATAGAGCGTTTTCGTCGTTAGTCGCCGGTTTCCGGCAAGAGGGGAATCGCGCTGCGCGCCGAGAAGACGGTGTCCGGCGCGCGCCCTTCGCTCGGTGCGCCCGTGGCCGTCGGCGTGAGCGTGGCATCCGTGCTCGTGGGTTCCGGGGCCGAGGGGGGCGCGGCCGTCGGCGGCGGTGCGATGGTCGCTGTCAGCCGCGCGCGGGTGACCGTCGGAGCCGCAGTGGCGGTCGTCACCGTGGTTTGCGTGGGGGCCGGCGTCGGGGTGTGCGTCGGCGTACGCGTCGGCGTGGATGTCGGCGTCGCGGTGTGTGTTGCGGTCGGCGTCGACGTCGGCGTCGGTGAGGGCGTGGGCGAAGGCAGCGGGAGCGATTCGCCGGGGACTGCGGCGGCGGGCGACGTCCAGCGCAGGCCGAGTGCATCGAACGGCGCCGGGACACCATCGACGGCGACGGAGAGATTCCACGGGCCGGGGGCTTCGGCGGCGGGCAGATCGAAAGCGAATGTGCCGGCGGCATCGGCATTCGTCACGGCCACGACCACGCCGGACGCGTCGTACAGCACGACGCGTCCGCGTGGCGCAGCGCGTCCGGTGATGCGGCGCGCCTGGCCGACCATGGCGGGGGCGGCAGCGACGACCGGCGGCGGGGGGGCACCGAAGGGCGGGGGGATCGGTGCGCCGGCGAACGCCCAAAACAGCAGCAGTGCGGCGCCGGCGGCGGCCAGTGCGACGTCGATCGGCCACCGTTGCGCTCGGCGCAGCCAGATCCTGCGTCGTGGGTTCATGGCGGCGACCCCGCAGCGCCGGAGGAGCCCTTGGACTGACGTTTGGCGCGCGCGGCGGTCAGCTCGTCGATCGCTTCGCTCAGGCGGGCATTGAGGGCGGCCACGTCATCGTCGCGCTTTTTCAGCTCGACGGACAGGTCGCGGCGGGCGGCCTGCACTGCAGTGAGCTCGGTGCGCAGGCTCGATGCCTGCGAAGAAGCGTCGGCGGCGCGGCGTTCGGCGTCGGCGTGGGCGGCGCTGAGTTGTTTCACCTGTTCGGACAGGCGCACATTTTCTTCCTGCAGGGTGTGCAGATCGGCTGAGCCGGCTTCCGCGGCGTTTTCGAGGCGTTCGAGCTCCTGTTCGCGTTGCGCCAGCAGCCTGTGCAGATCGGCGACTTCATTCGAGCGGTCGCCCGGCAGTTTGCGGCCGAAGAGCGCCATGGCCGCCAGCGTGCCGAGGATGCCGACGGCCAGCGGGAGCGCGCACAAGGCGAGCGAGGCGTCCACGGCTATAGGCCGCCTCCATGCACGGAGATGTACGCGCGGGCGCCGCAGGCGCTGGTGAAGAACAGCACGGCAGAGTAGATGATGAGCATGCCGCGATCGTCGCGGCCGCGGGTGAACGCGAACGCCGCTGGAATATTGATGACGACGAGCACGCCGTACAGATAGTGCACCAGGCGGGCGGCGCCGCCGAGGCCGTTGGCAACGAGCACCAACCCGAGCAGCATCTGCACGGTGCCGAGGAGCGGGCTGAGCGCCAGCCCGCCGGCGAAGTTTCCGTCGACGACGTCGTGGCGGAAATACTTGATCAGCGACCACACGCCGAGGAAGAGATTGAACAGGATGACGGCGGTGGCGAGATTGCCGTGCACACGAATGAGCGCTTCCATGGAACGCGGCAATTGTAGCGGCACCCGCTGCGTCACGGCATGAGCAGCGCCTGCTCGTTCATCACCGGCTGTCCGGTCAGGTCATATTCCAACGCGCCGCTGATTTTCACCGGCACCATCTGGCCGGGCGGGATGATGCCTTCGATGATGACCAGCCCGTCGACTTCGGGGGCGTCGCGGAAGGAGCGGCCGAACGACAGGCCCTGCTTTTCGTCGACGCCTTCGATTAGCGTGGTGAGCGTGCGGCCGACCATGGCCTGATTGCGGGCCAGCGAGATGCGCTGCTGCTGCAGCATCAGGGCGTCGCGGCGGGCCTCGGCGATTTCGGCCGGCACCTGGTTCGGCATCGCGCCCGACGGGGTGTCCGCCTCGTAGGAATAGGTGAACACGCCGACGCGGTCGAACTGCAGGTCGTCGACCATCTTCGTCAGGCCGGCGAATTCCTCATCGGTCTCGCCGGGGAAGCCGACGATGAACGTGGTGCGCACGCACAGATCGGGGATGGCGGCGCGCATTTTGCGGATCGTGCCGTAGACCCAGTCGATGTTGGCCGGGCGGCGCATGCGGCGCAGCGTGGCGGGGTGGCCGTGCTGCAGCGGAATATCCAGGTATTTGACGACCTTCGGCTCGCGGGCGATGACGTCGATCAGGCGATCGGTGACGGCGCCGGGGTAGGCGTACATCAGGCGCACCCAGTCGACGCCGTCGATGCGGCACAAGTCCTCGACGAGGTAGGACAGGCCGTCCTTGAGGCCGATGTCCGAGCCGTAGTCGGTCAGATCCTGGGCGATGAGCACCAGTTCGCGCACGCCCTCGGCGGCCAGGCCGCGGGCTTCGGCGAGGATCAGCTCGCGCGGGCGGCTCTTCATCGTGCCCTTGATGGCCGGGATGGTGCAGAACGCGCACGGGCGGCGGCAGCCGTCGGCGATCTTGATGTAGGCCGAGACGCCCTGCACGGCGGTGCGCCAGGCGCCCTTTTCGTCGTCGCCGACGGTGAGGGCGTTTTCGGGAATGTGGAAGAGCGGCTCCGGGCGGGTGCGGCCGCGCACGCGCTCGATGAAATCGACCACGTCCATCCAGCGGCGGGTGCCGATGACGCCGTCGAGGCCGGGCACTTCGGCGGCCAGCTTCGGCCCCCACAGCTGCGACAGGCAGCCGGCGGCGATCAACTGCTGGCCCTTCTTTTTCGTGCGCGCCAGCTCCTGCAGGCTGGCGATGCTTTCGTCGCGCGCCGGGCCGATGAAGCCGCAGGTGTTGACGATCAGGACGTCCGCCTGGCCGGGCATTTCGACGCCGCGGTAGCCGGATTCGTCCAAAAGCTCGGCGATGCTCTCGGAATCGACCGTATTTTTCGAGCAGCCGAGGGAAAGGAGATAGTACTTGCGAGACATTACGACAGGTAATCCTTCAGATGCCTGCTGCGCCGTGGGTGGCGCAGGCGGCGCAGCGCGCGCGCCTCGATCTGGCGGATGCGTTCGCGGGTGAGGCCGAATTTCTGGCCGACTTCTTCGAGCGTGTAGCAGCGACCGTTGACGAGGCCGAAGCGCAGGCGCAGGATGCGTTGTTCGCGCGGCGAAAGGGTGTTCAGCACCTCTTCGATCTTGTCCTTCAACAGATTTTCGTAGACCGTCTGCGAAGGCGAGGGGGTGTTTTCATCCTCGACGAACGAACCGAACTCATTATCCTCTTCCTCGCCGATGGGCTGCTCGAGGGACAGCGGGCGCCACGAGACCTTCAGCATCCACTCGACCTGTTCGCTGTCGACGCCGAGCTCCTGCGCCACTTCCGCCGGGGACGGGGCGCGGCCGAGGCTCTGTTCGAGCTCGCGCGTGATCTTGTAGAGCCGGCGGATGCGGTCGTTCATGTGAACGGGCACGCGGATGGTGCGGCTCTGGTCGGCGATGGCGCGCGTGATCGTCTGGCGAATCCACCACGTGGCGTACGTGCTGAAGCGGAAGCCGAGCTTGTAATTGAACTTCTCGACCGACTTCATCAGGCCGAGGTTGCCTTCCTGAATCAGGTCGAGAAACGGCACGCCGCGGCCCATGTACTTCTTCGCGATCGAGACGACCAGGCGGGTGTTCGCCTTGATCAGATGCTCGCGCGCGCGGCGGCCTTCCTCGATGAATGCCTCGTACTTGAGGCGCTCCGAGTCGGCGGCGCGGTCGCCCTTGGCATTGAGCCGTCGGGTGGCGGCGCGGCTGCGCTCGATGGCCTTGGCCAGGTGCACCTCTTCCTCGTTCGTCAGGAGCGGCACGCGCGTCATTTCGCGCAGATACAGGCCGATGCCGTCGTCGACGCTGATGTTGGCCAGGTCGTCGTTGTCGCGCGGGAAGTCGTCGTCCTCTTCCTCGTCGTCGGCATCGTCTTCCTCGTCGGCGAGTTCGTCGGACAGCGAGAACAGCTTCTCCGCTTCCTCTTCTTCCTGCAGCGCCGGGTCCTGAATCTTGACGCCGGCTTCCTCCAGGGCGGCAATGACCTGCTCGACGAGGTCGAAATTGTCGTCGCTGTCGGGAAGCAGCTCGAGGATGTCGTCGATGATGACGTACCCTTGTGTTTCCGCCTTGATCAGCAGTGCGCCTACGATCTGGTCTTCGTCAAAGGACGTCATCGATCACTCCTATGCCTATGCCCGTTTGTCTCCGTCCTGAGGCTTCCATCGCACCGTCAGCCAGTCGTCGTCGGTGAGTTCGAAATCTTCCGGCAGGTCGGCGGCGTCGCCATGACTATATCGCGGACTGATCGGATTGATCGGTATCGCCATGACAATTTCCTCTCGCAACATTTCGCTGAGGTCCATCCAGCCATCATCGGAGATGATGCGATCCTGGTCCTCTTCGTCGACAAGGGCTCCGGGCAGTGTGAACGGCACATCGGTGAATTCGATGTCGATCGGCAGTTCGAAATCCTCGAGCGACCGAACGCACTGCACCGTCGTGGCCGTCTCGATGTTCCCGCTCACGAGGATGGATTCGTTGATGCGCACGAACGTAAGCGGGCCGCGCAGAAATGACACGCTCAACTCTTCATCGAACCGGGTCGGGCCGAGATCGAGTGCCTCGTGCTGCGCTTTGCCGACCGGCCCGGATACCAGTTTGTGCACTCGAAAACGCATAGCACTGATCGTAGCATGTTCGTAGAAGCTGCGTCAACACTAGATTGCCGCTGATTTTGCGTGTTTGTCCACAAGTCCCGGCGGGTTATCCACAGATTTTGCATCGGATATCCACAGAAGCGGCGATGAGGAAGCTACAATATCCGCCCATGGCGCAAATCGCTGTCATGAGGTGATCTATGCGACCGGAAGATGCGTGGCAGGCCATGCTCGGGGAAATCGAGCTCACGATGGGGAAAAGCAGCGTCGTCACGTGGCTCAAAGGGGCGCGCCTGGTGGCATACGAGGACGGCCACTACATCATCGGCGTGTACAACGGGTATGTGAAGGAATGGATCGAGCACCGCAAGCGTGACGATATTCGCCGCATGCTCGCCGAGCGGATGGGGCATCCCGTCGAGGTGTCGTTCGCCGTGGTGTCGCAGACCAGCGCACCGCCTGCTTCCTCGTCGTCGCCGCCGCCGAAGCCGCGCACCGTATCTTCTTCCGCCCCGCCCGCCCAGCGCACGCCGGAGCCGAGCGCGCCGCCGGTTCGCAAATCCGAAAAATCCGAACGTGCGCCGGCGCGCGCCGCCCAGGCTCCTCCTCCCGTCGCTGCACCGCCACCGGCCCCGGCCCCGCCGCCTCCATTGCCGCCGAAGCTGACGGCGATGTCCACCACCACGCCCGGGATTTCGGATGGGCTCAACCCGCGCTACACGTTCGACGCCTTCGTCGTCGGCTCCGGCAATCGCATGGCGCACGCCGCGGCGCAGGCGGTCGCCGAGTCGCCGTCGCAGCGCTACAACCCGCTTTTTCTCTACGGCGGCTCCGGCCTCGGCAAGACGCACCTGCTGCATGCCATCGGACACTCGCTGCGGCAGCGCGGGCTGACCGTGGTCTACGTCACCAGCGAAACGTTCACCAACGAGCTGATCGGCTCGATCCGCGGCCAGTCGCAGGACGCCTTCCGCAGCCGCTATCGCAGCGTCGACGTGCTGCTCATGGACGACGTGCAGTTCATCGCCGGCAAGGAATCCACGCAGGAGGAGTTCTTTCATACGTTCAACTCCCTGCACAGCGCCAACAAACAGCTGATCCTGACCAGCGACCGCGCGCCGAAGAACATGGTCACGCTCGAAGATCGCCTGCGCAGCCGCTTCGAATGGGGCCTGATGACCGACATCGCGCCGCCCGACTACGAGACGCGCATCGCCATCCTGCAGCAGAAGGTGATCACCCTGCAGGCCGAGGTGCCGGCCGACGTCATCGAATTCATCGCCAAGCAGGTGCAGAGCAACGTGCGTGAGCTCGAAGGCGCCCTGACGCGCCTGATCGCCACCGCCGAGATGACCGGCCGTGCGATCAGCGTGCCCACCGCGCGCGATTCCCTGGCCGACCTGATGAACAAGCGCTCGCACATCACCCCTTCGCAGGTGATCGAGACTGTGGCGAAGTTCTATAACATTTCGGTGCCCGAAATGGTGTCGGCCTCGCGCAGCAAAGATCTGGCGCAGCCGCGGCAGCTGGCCATGTACCTGCTGCGCCAGGAGACCGAAGCGTCGCTGCCGGAAATCGGCGGGCTGCTCGGCGGCCGCGATCACAGCACGGTGCTGCACGGCGTCGATCGCGTGCGCCATCGGCTCGAAACCGAGGAAAAACTCCGCCGCGACGTCATGAGCCTGCGCGAACTGCTGTATCTCAACGTGAAATCCTGAGTAAACGCCCAGGTTCAGCCCGACGAATTCCCGATGCCTTTCACCCTCGACCTACTTCCCGAGCGACTGGCGATCTGCCGCTTCGACGCCGGCGCCGCCGTGCCGTCGTGGGCGGTGCAGTCGTCGTTCTTTTCGATCACCCGCACCTCGCACGAGCTCTCGATCGTATGCGCGGAAGCCGCTGTGCCGCAGGAGAT
>JBIIIA010000229.1:0-5511 GCA_044235195.1 Thermoflexales bacterium | reverse complement strand
AGGATGGCTTCAACCCCGACAAGACGAAGGTCTGGGCGCTCGACTTCTCGTGGCCGCGCTTCACGATGCCGAGCACGTGGTTCCAGTTCCAGGGCGGCAAGGCCGGCCAGTTCGAGGACAAGACCGCCAAGCTGAACAGCGAAAAGTCGGTCGCAGCCGTGCAGTACTGGCATGACCTGATGTACAAGTACAAGGTCGTGCGCCCGGCGCTCCCGGGTCTCCCGTGGTCGGGCGACCTGATGAAGACCGATGCCATGGCCCTGTGGTGGGACGGCACCTGGTCGCTGGGCTTCTTCAAGGACAACCCGGAGCTCGAGGCCGTGACCAAGGCCGTGCCGCTGAACTCGCTGGCGCCGGACGGCTTCGGTGCGCAGAAGATCGACTCGCACATCATGGCGATCCCGACGGGCGCCAAGGACGATCAGATCGAGCGCGCCGTGAAGCTGATGGCGTGGCTGTCGAACAACGGCAAGACGTGGGCCACCTCTGGTCAGATCCCGGCGCGCCTCTCGGTCCAGAAGGACCCGGATGTGCAGGCGATCTGGTCGGTGAAGGCGGCGGCCGAGGCCTTCAACAAGCAGGGCTTCACCGAGGCGGCGCACCCGGCGTTCATCGAGCTGCAGACGGCGTGGGAAACCGCGGTCGGCGCAGCGCTGTCGAACACCGAGCCGCTCAAGGAAGCGCTGGACAAGGGCAACGACGCCATCCAGGCGATCCTCGACCGCGCGTAGTCCGCACGCGACGCTCGATGCAAAAGGGGGGTGCGCCCGCAAGGGTGCACCCCCGACGTTCACTCCGTTCTCCGCGACACCGATACGGAAGCCTATGGCCGCTACACGTGCACTTGCGGGCTCGCCGCGCACCCCCGATCGAAATTCGTTTTTCGTCCGGCTGCGCAAGCAATGGCCCAACTACCTGTTCGTCCTGCCGCACCTGATCATCTTCGCCGTGTTCCTGGCATGGCCGATCATCTCCAGCCTGCGCATCAGCTTGTACGACTGGAAGATCATGCTCCCGCCGGATCAGCAGAAGTTCATCGGTCTGCAGAACTTCGTGGCACTGTTCACCTCCGACAAGGTCTTCAACGTCGTGCTGGGCGTCACCACGCGCTTCACGATCATGACGATGATCCTCAACATCAGCTTCGCGCTGATGGTGGCGGTGGCGCTCAAGCAGAACTTCTTCGGCCGCAGCTTCTTCCGCACGGCATTTTTCGCCGGCAGCGTGCTGTCGGTATCGGCGGCGGCGATCATCGCCGGCCGCGTGTGGGATCCGCAGCGCGGCATCCTCAATTATTTTCTCGTCGACGTGTTCGACATCCCGCGCACGCTGTTCGACCTCGAACGCCCGCAGTGGCTCGGCTGGAAGTCCACCGTGCTGCCGACGCTGTCGATCACCACGGTCTGGTGGACGTTCGGCTTCCCGATGCTGGCGTTCCTGACGGCGCTGCTGAATATCCCGGAATCGGTGTACGAGGCGGCGAAAATCGACGGCGCCGGCCCGGTCGACACATTCTTCCGCATCACGATTCCGCTCATCATGCCGACGATGCTGTTCGTCGTATCGACGCAGTTCATCGCACACATGCAAATGTTCGGTCAGTCGTACGCATTAACCGGCGGCGGTCCGGGCAATGAATCGCGCACGGTCTGGATTTACATGTTCGACACGGCGTGGAAATTCTTCCGCATCGGATACGGCTCGGCGATGGCAGTGGTACTGGCGGCGATCATGCTGGTGGTCACCCGCGTGTTCTTCTTCCTGTTCCGCGGCCGCTTCGAATATTAGGAGAACATCATGGCCGAATCCGCACTTCCCGCCCCCGCCGCGGCGCGCAAACTGCGCTTTAATCCGCAGTCGGTGATCCTGTGGCTGCTGCTGCTGCCGATCGTCGTGGTGCTCGCCGCGCCGGTGTGGTACATGATCGCCAAGGCGTTCACGCCGGAGGCGAATCAGTACAAGTTTCCGATCGTCTGGCTGCCGGATCCGTTCACACTGCGCAACTTCGAAATCATCTTCGGCGATCGGTCGCTGCCGATCTTCCGCTGGATGTTCAACAGCGCCGTCGTCACCGGCGTGGGCACCATGCTCGTGCTGCTGGTGTCCGCCGCCAGCGCGTACGCCTTCGCCCGCCTGGAATTTCCCGGCCGCGACGTCATCTTCGGCGTGCTGGTCATCAGCATGCTGATCCCGTCGGTGCTGCAGGTGATTCCTTCGTTCCTGCTGATGCGCGACCTGGGCAAAATCTGGACCGAGCTCGGCCTGGACAAAAACCCGATCACCGGCGGCCCGATCTTAAAATTGGGGCTCGACGGCTACCCAGCGCTTTGGTTACCAGGCATGGCCGGGGCCGGTGCGATCTTCTTCCTGCGACAGCAGTTCTATGCGCTGCCGAAGGAGCTCGAAGACGCCGCCATCGTGGACGGCGCCGGCCGCTTCCGCGTGTTCTGGCAGGTGGCGCTGCCGCTGGTGAAGACCGCCCTGGTCTCGATCGGCATCAGCACCGCCCTGGGCTTCTGGAACGAGCTGTTCTGGGCGCTCATCATCCTCAGCACGCGCGAGGCCATCACGCTGCCCGTCGGCCTGCTCGTGCTCACACAGAGCGGCTACATCCAGCGCGGCCTGGCGTTCTCGGGCGCGTTCGTCGCCACTGTGCCGCCGATCATCGTCTACGCCATCTTCCAGCGCCAGATCATTCAAGGAATGACGACTGCCGGCCTCGCCGGCCGCTGAAGGAGCGAGGCTCCGTCGGAACTGCGGGTTTCTCCCTCTCCTCTTCCCCCGCAGTTCCGATGGAGTGTGATTTCATTTTTTTCGGCGGCGCCGGTTTTCGACGAGCGCTGCCTCTGACCGATCATGTCCAGCCAAAATTCAAAAATCTATCTCGACGTTCATCGCACAATCTCGGAGATTTCCCCCCTGCTCTTCGGCGGCTTCGCCGAGCACATGGGCCGCTGCATCTACGAGGGCATCTACGATCCGAAGTCGCCGCTGGCCGATGAAGACGGCCTGCGCACGGACGTGATGGCCAAGCTGAAGGAGCAGAAGTACAGCATCATCCGCTACCCGGGCGGCAACTTCCTCTCCGGCTACAACTGGCTCGACGGCGTCGGCCCCAAGGAAAACCGCCCGCGCCGCCGCGAACTGGCCTGGCAGTCCATCGAGACCAACCAGTTCGGCACCAACGAGTTCATGAACTTCTGCCGCAAGGCCGACATCGCGCCGATGATGGCCGTCAACATGGGCACCGGCACCATCCAGTCCGCGGCCGACCTCGTCGAATACTGCAACGCGCCCACCGGCTCGTACTGGTCGGACCTGCGCGCGTCGCACGGCTACAAGAATCCCTATGACGTCAAGTACTGGTGCGTCGGCAACGAGATGGACGGCCCCTGGCAGATCGGCCACCTCGACATGCACGAGTACGCCGCCAAGGCGCGCGAGGCGGCCAAGATGATGAAGTGGCAGGACCCGTCGATCAAGACGGTGCTGGCCGGTTCGTCGAACGACCGCATGCCGACCTACCCCGAGTGGGACCGCGTGGCGCTCGAAGTGACCTGGGACAAGATGGATTACCTGTCGATTCACATGTACGACACGAACCATCACATGCAGGACACGCCGAGCTACCTGGCGCTGGCCAAGCGCTTCGAGGATTTCGTCGACACGATGTCCGGCGTGCTGCGCTACGTGAAGGCCAAGAATCGCAGCAGCCACGACGTGTATCTGTCGTGGGACGAGTGGCAGGTCTGGCACCCGGGCCAGCACGAGGGCAACTGGGAAGAGGCCCCGCACCTCGCCGAGGTCGGCTACAACCTCGAAGATGCGCTCGTCGTAGCGCAGTGGGTCAACGTCTTCCTGCGCAAGGCCGACGTGCTGAAGATCGCCTGCGTGGCGCAGGTGGTCAACATCATTTCGTGGCTGCACACCAAGAGCGACGGCCTGCTGGTGCACTCGTCGTACTACCCGTTCATGCACATGAGCAACATGGCGAAGGGCAATTCGCTCGACGTGGTGCTGCGCACGCCGAAGACCCCGACGAATCGCTTCGGCGACATGCCGTCGCTCGACGTCTCGGCCAGCCATGATCCGGCGACCGGCAAGATCGCCGTGTTCATCGTCAACCGCAGCACGACCGAGGCGCAGGTCACCGACATCGTCTTCCAGTCGGACGCGCCCGCGCGCGTGCTGCAGGCTCACCAGATGAGCGGCACCGACCCGAAGGCCATGAACTCGTGGGAGGAGCCGAACAAGGTCACCACTGTGCCGATCAGCGTCCCGGCGCCGAAGGACGGCACGCTGACGATCAACGTGCCGGCCATGTCGTTCACGGCGATCGAGTTCGGTGGCTGAGGCAAGTAGATAGTGATAGTGGATAGTAGATAGTGCGATCAATTCGCAACTATCTACTATCACGATCCGCTATCACTTCCTCAATTCAGCGCCACCACCGTGCACACCCCATCCCGCTGCTCGGCGGGCACGGTGAGCACCAGCAGCCCGTTCGCATCCACGCGGGTGCGGACGGGCGAGCCATCCGTGAGCAGCGACGCACGCAGCGCGCCGAGGTTCAACGCACCGCTCGCGTCGCGCAGCGCGACCTCGTCGCTGGTGTAGTTCAGCAGATGCACGTAGTGCGCGTCGCCGCCGTGCGTGCTGACCGCTTCGCCGGACGGCTCGAACACGCCGCCGTTGATCAGGCTCTGCCCGCGCACGCGCCCCGATGTGAACACGCCCTTGCGCGTGCCGTACACCGCGGCGCCGTTCGCGCGCAGCCAGTCGCCGACCTGCCGCAGGCGCTGCGCGTGCACCGGCTGAATTTCGCCCAGCGGCGTCGGACCGACGTTCAGCAAATAGTTCGCGCCGGCCGCCGCCGAGCGCACCAGCTTGTGCACCAGCGTGCGCACCGATTTGTGATCGGCGTCCGCGGCGTGATAGCCCCAGCTGCCGTTGATCGTCATGCACACTTCGGCCGGCATGTCGTACACCGTCGACGGGTTGAAGCCGGCCGAGTTTTCGCCGGGCAGGTCCTGCTCGAAGCCCTGCACGTCCTCGCCGGGCAGCGGCTCGTCGTGGCGATTGTTGTGCACCACGGCGTCGGGCTGCAGCGCGTGAATCATTTCGTACAGCGCGCCGTATTCGAACGAGCCGCCGGCGGCGAAATGCGCGTTGCTTTCGTCGAGCGCGTGGCGCGGCCAGTCGCCGTCGAACCACAGACAGGCCAGCTCGCCGTAGTTCGTGCACAGCTCACGCACCTGGCCGTGCAGAAAATCTATGTAGTCGCTCCACGCCAGCCCGCTCTCGGCGCGGAAGCGATACGCCGGATGATGCCAGTCCAGCAGCGATGAATAAAAGCCGAGCTTGACGTCGCGCCGCCGCGCGCACGCGTTCGCCAGCTCGGCGATCGGGTCGCGCTTGAACGGCGTGCGCGTGATCTTGTAGTCGCTGAGCTGCGTGTCGTACATCGAGAAGCCGTCGTGATGGCGGCTGGTGATGACCATGTACTTCTGG
>JBIIIA010000228.1:0-5542 GCA_044235195.1 Thermoflexales bacterium | reverse complement strand
TCGATCAGCTTGAACCCGGACTCGGTCGTGCGGGCGAAGCGGATGATCGTGGGTGTGGAGAGTAAGAGTAGAGAGTAAGGGTAGAGAGCAAGAGTGATAGTTATAGGGGTGACAAGGCGGCGAGGATTTGGTCGTCGCTGACCTGAGCGAACTCCTCGTAATAGGCGCCGATGCCGCCGAACAGGTTCGTTTCGAGTGCGCAGATGCAGCGCACGTCGGGCTCTTCGTGATGCAGGCGGCGGCAGGCATCGCGGCTGCCGACGGGAGCGGCGACGATGATCTGCCGGGGCTGTGCGCGGCGAGCAGCACGCACGGCAGCCAGCGTTGTCATGCCGGTGGCGAGGCCGTCGTCGATGAGCAGCACCGTGCGATCGCGCTGCGCCAGCGGCGATCGTCCGCGCTGGTAGAGCGCTTCGCGGTGCTGCAGCTCGGCGCTCTCGCGGGCGATCACATTTTGCACGTCAGCGTCTGATACGTTGAATTCGGCGATCATCGCGGCGTCGAGAATCTGCACCCCGGGAGCAAGCGCGCCCATGGCGACTTCGGGCTGAAACGGCAGCCCGAGCTTGCGCACCACCATCACGTCGAGCGGCATGTGCAGATCACGCGCGACCTGTGCGGCGACGATGACGCCGCCGCGCGCCAGGCCGAGCGCGATCGGATTCGGCGACTCGTGCACGCCGCGGCGACGGAGTTCGACGGCCAGCGCAGCGCCGGCTGCAGTGCGGGACTGCCATGTCATTGCAGCACCTCCGCGTCGAGAAATGCGATGCATGCGTGGACGCCCGTCGTCGTGCGCGTCGACAGCGGTGCGCCGAAGTCGAAGGATTCGGCGGGGATGGACAGCAGCAGCGCGTGCGGCGCGCGTCCGAAGAGATCGCGCGCGGCGGCCAGCAGGCTGGCCGGATCGGCGATGTGCGTATCCCGTCCGATGAACGAAGCGGCCGGCGTGATGCGGTGTGTGCGCAGCACCTCGTCGGCCGCCAGGTCCACCGCGGCGTCGATGAAAATCACCAGGTCGGCTGCGGCGATCGGCGCGGCGAGTTCGGGCAGGAGCTGGTGCAGCACGCGCACATCGACGTCGGGCCGTGCGCGCGCGGCGATCGCGTCGGCTGCGATCGGGCCGGCGGCGTCGTCGCCGCGCAGGGAATTGCCGTAGCCGATCAGCAGGACGTTCGTCACTTTTTGTCTCCTGTGCGCTGCATCTGTGCGGCGAGGTGCTGCAGGCGCGCATCGACGCGCGCGTTGAGCGTGTCGCGCGGGAATTTGCCGCGTGCGTTGCGCTTCCCCGACGGCACGCCGGTGAGGATTTCGATGCCCTCATCGATCGTGTGAATGGCCCAGATGCGGAAGAGGCCGGTGCGCACTGCCTCGACGACGTCCGGCCGCAGCATCAGATTCTGCACGTTGCTGGCCGGGATGAGAACGCCCTGGCTGCCGGTCAGGCCGCGCGTGCGGCAGACGTCGAAGAAGCCCTCGATTTTTTCATTGACGCCGCCGATAGCCTGCACCTGGCCGTGTTGATTGACCGAGCCGGTGACGGCGACGTCCTGGCGGAGCGGCGCGCCAGCGAGCGCCGAAAGCAGCGCGAACAGCTCGGCGCACGACGCGCTGTCGCCCTCGACGCCGCCGTAGCTTTGTTCGAAGACCAGACGAGCGGCGAGCGCGATCGGCTTGTCTTCGCCGAAGCGGTGCGCCAGGTAGCCGCTCAGGATCAGCACGCCTTTGCTGTGGATCGGCCCGCCGAGCGCCACCTCGCGTTCGATGTCGACGATGCCGGCGCGGCCGGGTTCGATGCTGGCGGTGATGCGATTGGGCTTGCCGAACGAAATATTGCCGATCGTCACCACGGACAATCCGTTGATCTGGCCGACCTGATGTCCGTCGACATCGATGAGCAGGTGGCCGCGCGCGATCATTTCCTGCAGACGATCCTGAATGAGGCTCGAGCGATAGACGCGCTGCGCGAGCGCCTTGTGCACGTGAGTGGCTTCGACGCCGGCAGCCTGATCCTGCTCGGCCCAGTAACTGGCTTCGCGCATCACGTCCGTCAGCAGGCCGAACTGCGTCGAAAGCTTGTCCTGGTCTTCGGCGAGGCGCGAGGCGTATTCGAGCAGCTCGGCCATGGCGCCGGCGTCGGGAACGCGCAGATATTCGCGCTCGCACAATTCGCGGATGAAGCCGACGTAGCGGCGCAGGTTTTCGACGCTGCGTTCGGTCTGTGTGTCGAAATCCGCCTTCACCTTGAACAGCTCAGCGAAATCCTCGTCGTAGGCGCTGAGCAAATGATAGTACAGCGGCTGGCCGAGCAGGATGACCTTTACCGTGAGCGGGATCGGCTGCGGGCGCAGCGAGCGCGTGCCGACGATGCCCATCTGCTCGCCGACGTCCTCGATGCGGATTTCATGGCTGCGCAGCGCGCGCTTGAGCGCATCCCACGTCCACGGATTGCGCAGCACGTCCTCGATGCCGAGCACGAGGAACCCGCCGTTGGCGCGCTGCAGCGCGCCGGGTTTGATCAACGTGAAGTCGGTGTAAAGCGCGCCGAACTGCGCCTCCTTTTCGACGCGGCCGAACAGATTTGAATACGTGGCGTTGAGCTCGACGATGACCGGTGCGCCGTGTGCGCCGTGTGTGCCGTCCTCATTGACGAGCACATTCTCGTCGACGAGCACGTTGACCGCATATTTTCGCAGCGGAGCGTCACGCATCCACGGCGGCAGCGGCGTCGGCATGCCGTCCTCTCCGACGGCCGGGCCGCCGGGCGAACCAGGAGAATGAAAGAGGCTGATGTTTTCCAGCACGTCGTCCTGCATGCGATGCAGGTGTGCCGCGGCGTCCGGCAGATCGACATAGCGCTCGCACAGATCTTCGACGAGCCCATTCACCACGAACTGCGCGACTTTTTTGTTCAGCGCATTGATCTGCTCTTGTGCGCGCCTGTCGAGCTCGCGGCCGGATTTCATCGTTCGGCGCACCTGTTCCTGGAACTCGTCGTTGCGACGGCGCATCGTCTCTTGTTCGGCGGCCGGGAGCTGCTGGAAGACATGCTCCGGGATCGGCTCGCCGTCGCGCAGTGGCAGCGTGACGATGCCGTACGGCGTCATCTGCAGCACGACGCCGTGTTCGTGGGCCTGATTGCGCAGCGTCGCCAGCATTTCGTTGCGCTGTTCATCGAGCGTTTTGCCGATGGCTTCGCGCTGCGCCAAATATTCCTCGGCTTCGAACGCCTTCGGGATATCACGGCTGATGCTCTCCACGAGAGATTGCACATCGCGCTGGAATGTGCGCGCGCGGCCGGCGGGCAGCGTGAGTGCGATCGGCTGCGACGGATCGACGAAATTGTTGACGTAGCACCATGCCGCCGGCGCCGGCATTTGCGTGGCCTGCCCGGTGAGAAACGCGCGCACGGCCGTCATCTTGCCGATGCCCGGTTCACCGGCGACGTAGACGTTGAATCCCGAATTACGCATGCCGAGCCCGAATTCGAGGGCGTGCAATGCGCGCTGCTGGCCGATGATCCCTTCCTCCGGCGCTTCTGCGTCGGTGAGCGACGCCGGGTCTATGCGCCTGCGCAGCAGCTCGGGCGCGATGGGTTCAATCATGAATGCTCTCCCTTTCGCGGCAGCTCATCCGCGCAGGATTGCGGCCATCGGTGAGTTGCGCGGAACGTGTGAACGCGGAAGCAGATAGACGTCGCCGTGATGATGGAGCGTGAATTCGGCCGCGAGGTTGAGCAGGCTGATGTCGCCCGGCTGCGGCAGCGGATGCGTGCGTACCTGCTCGGTGGTCGCATCGAAGATGCCCCATTTGTCGATGTCCTGCGCGACGAACAGAGTGTCGATGCGTCCCTCGTAGGCCGCACGCACGATGTCCTTCGTCGAGCGCGTGACGCGCGGCGTGTTGTTCACGTCGCGGTAGCGCTGCAGCGCGTGCGCGGTATCGGCCCACGATTCCTGCGTCAGCAGCATCGATGCTTCGCGGTGCAGATTGTCGATCGTGCGCAGCTGCGGGTTGCCGGGAATGCTGCTGGCCAGTATGTGAGGATACGTGCAGGCGTTGCGGAAGTGCGTGACATCGCGTTCGACGCCGGCGAGCACGAGGGCGGCCTTCTGATTCCTGAGCAGCGTGTCGACCGCGTGCGCGATGTGCGCGAAGAAGCGCGCGGCGTGTTCGTCGTGCCGAATGTCGCCGGCGCCGTGCGAATGCGTCGTCATCATGCCGCGCGGCGTCGCCGAGGTGAACGAACGCGCATGACGCTGCATGTCGACTTCGTGCCCCGGCAAATCCTCCACCCTGTTCAGCGTCGACGGCAGCCGCACTACTTCACGCACATGATCGTGGAAGCGGTATAGGCGGATGCCGTGCTGACTGAGCGACAGCACGTAGAACATCGGCACTTCGTGCAGCGCGGCGAGCAGCGGCTTGAAATAGAAACGTGAAGCGAAGATGACGATCTCGGGGATGTGGAAAGGCAGGTGATAGAAAAACGTGCCCGCGGTCGTCCCGTCGCTGAACAAGGCGATGCCCGGCGCACGCACCTCCCATAACTGGCCGGAATCGGCCACTCGACGCACCGGCGCCAGAAATTCTTCGGCGAATTCGACGCTGCGTCCTGTCTCGTAGATCCTCTGCTCCGCTTTGCGCAGCGCATTTTTCAGCATCGTCGTCGCAGCCTTCGGCGTTGCGGCATGTTCGTCGACGCCGAACAAAATTGAAAGACAACGCGATGCACCGTCCTGGCTGAGGTCGTTGAATCGTTCGAAAACCTCTCGCGTGATTTGTGCGTTCATCCGAGCCACCTCCGTCACCGTATACACGGTTCGCTTATTGTGCGTCCGCCTCGCCGGGTTCGGCATCGGCGAGGCGGATAGTTCGGAGTGGACCGGCGGCTAGTCAGCGCTGCGCCGCGGCGATCACCGCGCCTGCGGCGTCGATGACTTCGAGCTGCATGGGCATCTGGCCGACGGCGTGCGTGGAGCAGCTCAGGCACGGATCGTAGGCACGAATGCCGGCTTCGACCCGATTGAGCAGCCCTTCCGGAACGACGCCGTCGCGCACGTCGTGAATCCAGTGCTGCGCGATCTGCTTGACGGTGCGATTCATCGCGATGTTGTTCTGGCCCGTGGCGATGATCATGTTCATTTTGCGGATCAGGCCGTTCTCGTCCACCGTGTATTGGTGAAAGAGTGTGCCGCGCGGCGCTTCGCTCACACCGACGCCGACGAGCTTGTTGATGCCGCCGGCGGCGCGCACGTGCGTGCCGGTGATCTCGGGGTCGTCCAGCAGAATCTGGATGCGCTCGAGCGCGGCGGTGATCTCGACCAGGCGCGCCAGGTGATACAGGAACGACGACGTGACGATGCCGCGCGCGTTGCCGCCGCGCTGGCGCAGTTCGGCCAGCTCCGCATCGGCGCGCGGCGTGCCGATCGTCGTGCACACGTTCAGGCGCGCGAGCGGGCCGACGCGATACGCACCGTCCGGATAGCCGAGCGGTTTGTAGTACGGCGATTTCAAATACGACCACGGCTCGACCGCCTCG
>JBIIIA010000023.1:0-17322 GCA_044235195.1 Thermoflexales bacterium | reverse complement strand
CCCGTCAGGCCGGACGGGTTGATCGTCGGCGTCAGGCGCAGCGTTTCGTCGCGGCTGACGATGCGGGAGAATCCGAAACCGAGGTTGCCGGCCAGGACGCTGTAGAGCAGCAGGCCGGCGCCGTAGTACGGCATGTCCATCCAGTGATACGAAGGCACGACCAGCGGAAGCACGCGGCACAGGTGCGGCGCGTTGCGCTGCAGCAGGCCGCGCTCACGCAGCGCCTCGAACACGAGCGAGACGTTGCCCTGCGCCAGATAGCGTACGCCGCCATGCACGAGCTTGGTGCTGCGGCTCGAGGTGCCCTTCGCGAAGTCGACCGCTTCCAGCAGCAACGTCCGGTAGCCGCGCGCCGCAGCGTCCACAGCCGCTCCGAGCCCGGTCGCTCCGCCGCCGATGATGAGCACGTCGAACTCCGGTTGTTCGATAATCGATTCCAGCATGCGGCGGCGGGAAATGGGCGAAGAGGTCGTCGTTTCGTTCATGACTCGGTGAGTATGCCACGTCGTGCGCGTCGATGTCAGCCACGCGGCGGCCATTGTTCAGGATTTGCGTTCCATCGTAGGGGACAATTGAAACATTCCGACGGCTCGACATGAGCAGTTTGGGTGGTAAAGGGAGGAGAGGAAAGGAATGAACCGCAATCGAATCTGGTTCGTCGTGATTCTGGCGGCGGCGATTTTGCTCGTCGGCGCCGTGGTCGCGGTGCGCAGCATCGCGAATCTGATCTCGCAGAGCTCGCCGACCGTAGAGCGTCCGTCGAACGCCGTCGAGGTGCAGCTGATCTATGCGCCGGAGGAGGAGCTCTACATCACGCAGGTGATCACGGACTTCAATCGCAGCATGGCGCGCGGCGTGAACCCCGTCACTGGAAAAGATCTGGCGCGCGGCGAGGCGCCGATCTGGGTGGTCGGCCGCAACGCCAGTTCGGGCACCGCAGCGCAGGGCATCATCAACGCGGTCATCGCGCCGAACAACGCGAACGTCGAACGGCCGACGATCTTTTCGCCGAGCGTGCGGCACTGGCTGGCGCTGGTGAATTTCCAGACTGGGCAGTCGATTTTCGACGTCGACGGCGCGCCAGCGACCGCGCGTGCACCGGTCGTCATCGCGATCTGGGAATCGCGCCTGAATGCGCTCAAGCAGAAGCACGGCACTTCGGAGATCGGCTGGCAGGAGCTGTTTGCGGTGTTCGATGCGCCGAACGGATGGAACGACTACGGCCTGCCCGGCCGCAAGTCCGTGTACTACGGTCACACGGACCCGCTCGTGTCGTCCACGGCGCTTTCGACGCTGATCTCCGAGTTCTACGCCGGTGCGCGCTATGGCGTCGGGCGCACGACAGGGGGCAAGCTCACGACGGATGACGTGAACGACCCTGAGGTTCAGAACGCTGTTCGTCGCATCGAGGGCCTGATCAAGCACTATTCGGCGCGCACGACCGAGTTCAAGGAATACATTGCACAAGGGCCGGAGTATCTCGACTTCGTCGCGCTCGAAGAGAACGACCTGATCTACATCAACCAGGGCAAGACGCAGTACAAGCCGCCGGAGAAGCTGGTGGCGCTGTATCCCAAGGAGGGCACGTTCTGGCACGATCACCCGTTCGCCGTGCCGAACGCGCCGTGGGTGTCGCCCGAGCAGCGTGCTGGGGCGGCCATTTTCACGGAGTACGTGCTTTCGGAAGAAGTGCAGAAGAAGGTGCTCGAGAGCGGCTTCCGGCCGGCGAATCCGAACGTGCCGATCGGATACCCGATTTCCGCCGATCTCGGCGTCGACCCGCGCGAGCCGAAGATTTTGCCCGTGCCGGATCCGGCGGTCATCGCTGCGGTGCAGCAGTCGTGGCAGCTGGTGAAGAAGCAGGCGGACGTGCTGTTGCTGGTCGATACGTCCGGATCGATGCGCAGCGAAGACAAGATCGGCCGCGCTCGCGAGGCGATCGGCTCGTTCCTGGATGATCAGGCATCGACGAACAACATCGGCCTGGTGCGCTTCAGCGGCGATGTGGAAACGCTGGTGCCGCTGGGCAGCTTCGAGACCAACCGCACCGAAGTCGTGGGAGCGGTCGATCAGCTGGTCGCTACAGGAGACACGGCGTTGTACGATGCGCTGCTGCACACGATCGACGAGCTCGGCCAGTCCGGCGACAACTCGCGCATTCGTGCCATCGTGCTTCTTTCGGATGGTCAGGATACGGCGAGCCAGGCGCGGGTCAATGATGTCGTGCGCAAACTGCAGGAGGTGCGCAACAGCAAGACGCCGATCCTTGTGATTCCGATCGCCTACGGAGCGGACGCCGACATCAATTCACTCAACGCCATCGCCCGGGCGTCGGATACCAAAGTGCAGTCCGGCGACGCAGAAAATATTCAGAAGCTGCTCGACGTGATCAGCTCGTACTTCTAGAGCCGACTGCGCTCGGTGCACAGAAGCGAGGCTTTGCTTGCGCCGTCGGTCGACTCGACCGACGGCGTTTTCATTGCTCCGGCGTGATCACGCCCTGACGCACAGTGAACACGGCGGCATCGGCGATGACTTCGCGTTCGATTCGACTGATGTCCGTCGTGGTGATCAGCGTTTGCTGCGCGCTGGCGATGTGACGGAGCAGGCAGCGTCGCCGATGGGGATCGAGCTCGGCGAGCACTTCGTCGAGCAGAAGTATGGGTTCTTCGCCGAGGAGCTCGCGCATCCACTCCACCTGCGCCATCTTGATCGCCAGAACCGCAGTGCGCTGCTGGCCGCGCGATCCGAACTCGCCCAGGTCGACGCCGCCGTGCATGAAGCGAAACTCGTCGCGATGCGGGCCGGTCAACGTCACGCCGCGCGCCAATTCCTCGGATCGACGCATCTGCAGCGCCTGCAAAAACGCCGCACGAAGCGCCGATTCATCCATGCCTGCCGGGGGCTCGCTGGTGTCGAAGCCGATCTGGTAGCTTTGATTGTGCGTCTTGGGGCGTGCAGCGTCGAAGCTGGGTTCGTAGCGAATCTGCAGGAATTCTGAAGCGTTCGACAGCTCGCGGTGCAGCGGAAAGGCGAGCTGCGACATTTTGGCCAGCGCCCGTCTGCGGGCGAGCGAGATGTACACGGCGTCCGGCGCCAGCTGTTCATCCCAGACGGCGAGTTCATCGGCGTCGACGCGCCGTTCCGCCGACTGGCGCAGCAGTGCGTTGCGCTGCGTGAGCGTTTTCTCGTAGCGATCGATCGCAGTGACGTATGTCGCATCTACCTGTGTCAACGCCTGATCCAGAAATTCGCGGCGCAGTGCCGGTCCTCCGCCGACGATGTCGACGTCGCTGGGAAGAAAAAGAACCACGGTGAGCTGTCCGACCAAATCGATGCGGCGCCGTGCGACACGGTCGATGCGGATATCTTTGCGCGTGCGTCCCCCCTCCCCTTTCTGCACGGCCACTTCGATGAGACGCGTTCCCTCGCGGCGCTGAACGTGCGCCCGCACGACGGCGCTCGGGTACGGACCTTCCTCTTCGGCATCCCAGCGGATGACTTGTCGATCCCCGGAGGCGGTCGGAGTTTTCGCCGTGGCCGCCATGTAGATCGCTTCCAGCAGCGATGTCTTTCCTTGCGCATTGTCGCCCTGCACTACGATTAATTTCGGCGGCAGTTCGGCTTCGAGCCGGGCGTATTGTTTGAAATTCGTGAGGGAGACGCGTTTCAAAAACATATAATGCCTATGCGAAGTTTACGGATTGAACGCTGGAAATCGTCGGCACCGCGCGATCGAAAAAAGCAGGATCCCCGGGTGGACCGACGCGAAGCACAGCCGCCTCGCCCTGCACCTGCACGGCATACTCACCAGCGCACGGCCAGATCCTGCGGTCGTCGAGTTGTACGTGTACGCCGTCCGCGGACACATGCCCGCTCAGCGAGTACGGCCGGCCCAGAAGTCGATGAACCTCCTGCATCGCCCCGCGCTGCAATGCTTCACGCACGCGCGTGCTCGATACGGGCCGGCCGTCGAGCAGCAGCGGCTCGGCGACGTGCATCGTGAACCCGAAGCGCTCGGCAGCGCCGCCCAGCCAGGCCGCGTTTCCTTCACGCCGATATCCGAACGCGAAGTCGGGGCCTGCCCACAGGCTTTTCAGTCGAAATGCATCGACCAGCGCGCGCGTGAAATCCTCAGCGCGTGTGCGCGCCGTTTCGGGCGTGAATTCGTGAATAAGAAGCTCATCTACGCCGAGTGAGGCGATCAGCGCAGCCTTTTCGTCGGGCAACGTGAGGTAGCGCTCGATCGCGCCGCCGATCACTGCACGCGGATGAGGGAAAAACGTGACGACCGCGCTGCGCATCCCGCGCGCGCGCGCCTCTGTCACGGCGTCGCCGATCAGGCGCTGGTGGCCGAGATGCACGCCGTCGAACGAACCGATGCAGCAGACGGTCGATGCCCCGCGCGGCACATCATCGAGAGTTCGCAGCAGCAGCATCTTGCTCCGTCGACAGCACTTTCACCGGGCGAAGACGGCCCCCCGCCACCTGCCCGACGGCGAGAAATCGGCCGTCTGGTCCGTAAATTCGACACACGGCGACATCGGCAGCCGCGTCGATCCGCAGCATCTGTCCCTGCAGCACGGCGCGCGCTTCCGCGGCACCGAGTCGGATCTGCGGCGCATGCATCAGCGCCGCATCCATCGGACGCAGCTGCGCCTCAAGCCCGCCCTGCTCCGCCAGCGCCGCGCATTCACTTTCGGTGAGCGCATCCGACACGGACATCGTGCCCACGCTGACGCGGCGCAGTGAATCCAGGTGCGCACCGCAGCCGAGCAGAGCACCGATGTCGCGCGCCAACGCCCGTATATACGTGCCGCTGCCGCAGTGGACCTCGGCCTGCAGACGAGTCCGATCGGCTTCATCGCGCGCCAGCTTGAGCTCATGGATCACCACGCGGCGCGGCTCGAGCTCGAATTCCTCTCCCTGCCGCGCACGCGCATACGAACGCACGCCACCCTTCTTGATCGCACTGAACTGCGGCGGCGTCTGCCAGATTTCTCCCGTAAACCGCAGCTCGATTTGCTGCAGCTGAATATCCGAAATCGGCGGCACGTCGTGCGTCGCAGTCGTCTCCCCTTCAGCATCGTCGGTGTTGGTAAAAACGCCCAGGCGAATTCCAGCCACGTAGCGTTTGTCCAGCCCGGTGAGATATTCGGCCATCCGAGTGGCCGGGCCGATGCACAGCGTCAGCAGGCCGGTCGCCATCGGATCGAGCGTGCCGGCATGACCGACGCGTCGGGTATGCAGCCAGCGCCGCGCGCGCGCCACGGCGTCGTGCGAAGTGATCCCAGCCGGCTTGTCGAGCAATAACAGCCCGCACGGCTCGGTGACCGCACGGCTCAAATCCGATGAAGCTCTCATGTCTGATTGCGATCCAACTTCGATCCGACTTCGATCCGAGGTCCAATTGCGAAAACGACGACCTAGCGGCACTGTACTGCTTCCCGCAGCAGCGGCAGCACGCGATTCACCGCGTCCCGCACCGGCCCGGCCACCGTGCAGCCCGCCGCCGCCGGATGGCCGCCGCCCCCCAGCGTGATCGCCACCTGCGACACGTCGAAGCCCGGCGCAGCCCGCATCCCTACCTCGATCTCGCCGGTCACCAGCTCGACGAATACCGCGGCGATGTCGACTTCGTTCGCCGTGATCAGCATGCCGACCAGCCCGCCATCCCCGCGTTCATCACGAATGCCCAGCTCTTTGCGCATCTTGCGCGTGAGCACCGCATGCACCACACGGCCGTCCAGCTGCGCGCCGACCATGCCGGATGCCTGCAGCCGCAGGGATTCCAGAGGGCGCAGCACGAGCGCCCGCCTCGTGATTTCCGCCATCGGCGCCCCGATCTTGACGAGCTCGACGCCGCTGGCCATGGTCTCCCACGTCGTATTCGTCGTCCGGAAACACAAGGTATCCGTGACGATGCCGGTCAACAGCGCAGTCGCAATCTCGACGGTGATCGGCACTTCCAGCAGCCGGCACAGGCGAAGCATCATCTCCGACGTCGATGCCACCGTGGAATCGATCACGTTGATCGTGCCGTAGCAGGTGTTCGTGATGTGGTGATCGAACACCACCATCGGAATCTGCCCCTGGCGCTCTGTCGACAACACCGAACCGATGCGCGACCGATCGGCCGAATCCACAGTCACCACCAGGTCGAAGTCCTCGGTCACGCGCTGCCGGATATCGCGCAGGCCGGTGATGTAGTCGAAGCGTGGATGCGGCGCATCCTGAATGACGGGCTGCACCTGCTTGCCGAGCGCCCGCAGGATGAGCGTCAGCCCCACCAGGCTGCCGATCGCATCGCCGTCCGGTGAAATGTGGGCAATCGCCAGCACACGGCCGGCGCCGCGCAGCATGTCCGCCGCCTGCTGCCACACGGAGTCATCGGCTTTGACCGCAGGTTTAGCCATCCCCCGCCTCCTGTCGTCGAGCCTCGTCCTGCTTTCGAATTTCATCGAACAGCGCGGACATGCGGTCGCCGCGCTCCAGCGATTCGTCGAACTCGAAGGAAATCTGCGGCGTATTGCGAGTATGCAAACGCTTGCCCAGCTCACGACTCACCCAGCCTTCTGCGCTGTCCAGGCCGCGCTGCGCCTCCGCCCGCCGTTCGGCGTCACCGATCAGGCTGTAATACACCCGGGCATGCCGGGTGTCCGGAGACAACTCGACGTCGGTGACCGTGATCCCCTCCACGCGTGGATCCCGCAGTTCCCGTTCGAGCAACGCACAGACATGCGTACGCACCAGATCGGTGATTCGCCGTTCGTATTTCTTGCTCATTCTCGTCTCCGTCGTCTCCCGCTCCGGTGGACTGAAGAATGCACGCGCGTCCCGTCGGCGTGCACTCTTCGACGCATCATCCTTAGCGCGCCTGCTCCTCTTCCACGATGAATTCGATCATATCGCCGGCCTTGAATTCGACGAAACCGTCGATGCCGACGCCGCACTCGAAGCCCTGGCGCACTTCCTTCGCATCTTCCTGCAGGCGCTTCAGCGAACCCACCGTGCCGGTGAACACAGGCTGCCCAGCGCGCATCACGCGCGCCCGCACGCCGCGCTGCGCCACGCCGGTGCGCACGGCGACGCCGGCGATCGCACCGATGCGCGGAATCCTGAACACCTGCTTGACCTCGGCCGTGCCCACGATTTTCTCGACGATCTTCGGGGCCAGCATGCCCTTCATCGCCATTTCGACGTCCTCAAGCAGCTTGTAGATCACCTCATACAGGCGCACATCGATGCCGCTCGATTCTGCCTTCTTGCGCGCCGCCGTGTCCATCGTCACTTCGAACCCGAGCACCACGGCGCCGGAAGCGATCGCCAGCTCGATGTCGGACTCGGTGATCGCGCCGGTTCCCTGCAGCAGAATGTCGAGCTTGACCTCGTCATCCTTGTTGTCCGTATTGACCGACGAATTCAGCTTGTTCAGCGATTCGACGATCGGCGGCAGCGAACCCTGGCTGTCCGCCTTCACGATCAGATACAGCTTCTTGGCTTTGCTCGCCTTGGCCATGGCGAAGTACTGGTCGAGGCTCACGGCGCGCTGCGCACCCTGCGAACCGCCGCGTGACGCCAGATTCTGCGCCGCCAGCGCGCGCGCCGCGCGCTCGTCTTCGACCACTTCCAGCACATCTCCGGCTGCCGGCACGTCCGACATGCCGGTGATGCTCACCGGCACGGAAGGCCCGGCCTTCTTGACCGTCTGGCCGCGGAAATCGAACATCGCGCGCACGCGCCCGGACACCGCGCCCGCCACGAACGCATCGCCGACGTGCAGCGTGCCGTTCTGCACCAGCACCGTCGCCATCGGGCCCTTCGACTTGCTGAGCTCGGCCTCGATGACCGTCGCCACCGCCCGTCGACTCGGATTGGCCTTGATCGTCTCGAGCGATTCCGCCGTCAGAAGAATGCCTTCCAGCAGGTCGTCGATGCCCTTCTTCTGGCGCGCGCTGACTTCCACGAACATGGTGTCGCCGCCGTACTCGTCAGGCACCACGCCGATTTCCATCATTTCCTGTTTGACGCGCTGCGGATTGGCGTTGGACTTATCGACTTTCGTCACCGCCACGACGATCGGCACCTGCGCCGCCTTGGCATGCGCCACGGCTTCCTTCGTCTGCGGCATGACGCCGTCGTCTGCCGCCACCACGAGCACGGCGACGTCCGTCACCTGCGCCCCGCGCGATCGCATCTGGGTGAACGCCTCGTGGCCGGGGGTGTCCAGAAACGTCACCTTCATCCCGTCGTGATCGACCATGTAGGCGCCGATGTGCTGCGTGATGCCGCCGGCTTCGCCTTCGGCCACGTTGCTCTTGCGAATGGCGTCCAGCAGCGACGTCTTGCCATGGTCGACGTGACCCATGATCGTCACCACCGGCGGCCGAATCGTCAAGCCGGCGGCGTTTTCCGACTGCTCCTTGGCCAGCAGGCGCTGCTTGAGCGTCTGGCGCAGCTTCGGCTTGCCGTCCGTGGTGGACGTCGCAGCCTCGTCCGGAATAGACGATTCGACGACGATCGGAATCGACTTGGCCTCCCAGCCGAACGCCGACAGCGCGATCGCCGCAGTGTCGAAATCGAGCTGCTGGTTGATCGTCGCCATCATGCCGTTCTGCATCAGCTCACGAATGATGTTGATCGGGCTGATGTTGATCTTGGCGGCCAGGTCGCGCAGGGCGATGCTCGACGGAAGTTCGATCACCTTCGGTTCCTGCGGCCGCGCCGGTGCGGACGAACGCGAAGGTCCGCCCGAACCACCGTACCCGCCGCGGGACGGACCGCGGTGCGCCGGGCGTGACCCGCCAGAAGATCGTGACTTGCTCATATCCGCCATATCGTTCACCTCTTGACCCGTTTCGAGCGACGTCCATCGATCGAAACGAACCTGACACGAACAACGCAGGCTTTCACCTGCGTCGTCGAAACTTACATATCCTACCGGCTGCAGCGGTCATCTCGCCGCCACACTACGCACGGCCCGTCATTTCTCGAACCGGCTGAAGTATTCCAGCAGCGCGGCGCGATCCTCGTCGCGCACGGCGCACTCGAACTCCGCCTCGAACCTGCCGCGCGCCAGCGCATTGCGCAGCGCCGCCAGGCTCCGCGAAACGTACGCCCCGCGACTGCCGCCGAGCTTGCCGGTCTCATCCACCACGATTCGTCCATCCATCACACACACGATCCGCACCAGCTCCCGCTTCGGAAATTTCTTTCCCGTCCCGAGACAAGTGCGCATCGGCACATGCTTCGCACGCACGCACGCCTCCGGGCTACTCGAAGTCTTCAGTATCGTCTCCCTGCAGGAGCGTCCGCGCAGGAACCATACGGCCGAGAACTTCGTCGTACACCAGTGCGCGTTCCTTGCCCTTCTTATCGCGCTTGCCGCGCGGAAGGCGCCGCACATCATCGGCCACCGGAACGCCATCCTCGTCCACTTCGGCGCCGTCCTCCGCCGCCGAAGGCGCCACTTCTGCATCAGCGGCGCCGACCGCCTCGATGAAAAGCTTCTGCGCTTCCTCGGGCGTTTCCGCCGCTGCAGCGGCCGGCGTCGCTGTCACCGGTTCGGCCGGCGTCGCCGGCGCAGCCGTGTGACCGACCACCTTCTCGAGCGACTGCTTGATCTCACTCAGCGCCTTGGAGCCGATATTGGGAATCGACAACAGCCCTTCGTCGCCGCGCGTGCTGTATTCCAGCAGCTGCCCGACATTGATCACGCCGGCCGCAGCGATGTGCTGCGTCACGCGCGGCGAGAGCCCGAGCTCGTCGAGCGACATGGCATACGCCGCGCGCGGAATGGCGGCGATCGCCGCCTCGCGCGCCTGCCGTCGCTCCTCGACCACCTGCGGCCGCTTCGCACCGGCGTCGCCCGCTTCGGACTGCGACTGCTTCCACTGATGCGCCCCGTCCACGATGCGCTTGACCAGGCCGAATTCCTCCGGCGACAGCGGCTGCGGGAACGCGCGCTGGCGCACCAGCAGTTCGCGCAGGCTGGGTGCGCTGGCGACGGCATCGGCGCCGAGCCACGTGCGCAGCGACTCGTCGACGTCGGCGACATTCAGCGCTTCGTTCAGCGCCTCGCTGCCACTCTTGATGTCGATGCGCCAGCCCGTCAGGCGCGCCGCGAGACGCGCATTCTGCCCTTCGCGCCCGATGGCCAGCGACAGCTGATCATCCGGCACGATGACCGACGCATTCTTGTTCTCCACATTCGGATGCACCGACATCACCTTGGCCGGGCCGAGCGCCTTGGTAATGAACACGCTCGAATCGGCGTTCCATTCGATGATGTCGATCTTTTCGCCGCGCAGTTCGGTGATGATCGCCTGAATGCGCGCGCCGCGCTGACCGACGCAGGCGCCGACTGGGTCGACCCCTGCCTGCAGCGCCGCCACCGCCACCTTCGAGCGCGAACCCGGTTCACGCGCGATAGCCTTGATTTCCACCGCGCCGGCAGCGATTTCCGGCACCTCGATCTCGAGCAGGCGCTTGAGCATGTTGCGATGCGCGCGCGAAAGCACGATCTGCGGCCCGCGCGCCGTGCGCTTCACTTCGGCTACATAGGCGCGCACCCGCTGCTGCGGCTCGTATTTCTCGCCCGGCAGCATCTCCTTGCGCAGCATCTGCGCCTCGATGCGCCCCAGGTTGATCGTGATGCCCGCCGGCGCCACCGACGACACCGTGCCGTTCACGATTTCCCCTTCCCGTTCGATGAACGAGTTGTACTGAAAATCCTTTTCGGCTTCGCGCAGCTTCTGCACGATCAGCTGCTTGGCATTCTGCGCCGCGATGCGTCCGAGATCCTTCGGCGTGACATCCACCATGATGCAATCGCCGAGCTCGGCATCCGGCTTCTGGCGCAGCGCATCCGCCAGCAAAATTTCGGTGCGGTCGTCCACCACAGCGTCGACCACTTCCTTCTCCACGAACACACGCATGTCTCCGCTGTCGATGTCGACGAGCGACGACACCGCCTGGCCGACCATGACGTTGGCGTATTTGCGATACGCCTGCACAATCGCCTGCTCGATCACCTTCGTGATGACCTCGCGCGGCAGCGTGCGCTCGGCGCTGATTTGGTTAAGGGCAAGTACAAATTCGCTCTTCATCGATTGCACACAGCGTAGAAAAGCAAAAGTGGGCTTGCGACCCACTTCTGTTCGTTCACACCTGAAGTTGAACCTTATTTATACCATGCAACCTTAAATTCGTCAAAGCCCCGCGGCGAAACGTTACTAGAATGTCGCCATGTCCAGTCCTTCTACAGAGCAGCACCGCGCCATCGCCCACCGCCAGGGCCCGGTGCGCGTCGCCGTCGTTACGGTAAGCGACACCCGCACGCGCGACAACGACACCGGCGGAGATTTGATACAGCAGCGCATCACCGATGCCGGCCACGCCGTAGTCTTTCGCGAGATCGTGCGCGACGAACCGACGCAGATCGACGGCCTGCTGGATCGCATCGTCGCGGAAACCGACGCCAAACTGATCCTGTTCACCGGCGGAACCGGCATCGCGCCGCGCGACACCACCTACGACGTGCTCGCGCGCCGCATCGAAAAAGTCATGCCCGGCTTCGGCGAGCTCTTTCGCATGCTCAGTTATCAGGAAGTCGGCGCCGCCGCCATGCTGTCACGAGCAACGGCCGGCACGTTTCGCGGAAGAGTGATCTTTTCGATGCCCGGCAGCCCGAACGCGGTGCAGGTGGCGATGGACAAACTCATCGTGCCCGAAATCGAACACCTGGCGTGGGAGGTGGCTCGTTGAACGAGCCAGCACGGAGCAGAAGAAGAAAGCTACCTTCGGGAGTTGAACCCGAAACCTATCGCTTACGAAGCGATTGCTCTGCCGATTGAGCTAAGGTAGCGCGAACGGGCAGAAGTATACACGCCGAGCCGGCGTTCGTCAACCCGTTTCGAATCCTGGTTGACACTTCCCACGTGCTCCATTACTATCTCGGACCATGTCCGCAGGCGCGTGCTTTTTTTATGGCTACCGGTATTACGGCTACTTTAGCAGGGCTAAAGCGAGCTTACTGATGCATGGTTCGACCACGAAAAGGTGACCGAAAGCGGAAATCCTGACGAGGCGCGGAGCACAGTAAGCTCCGCGCTTTTTTTGTGCCACGCCGCGGGCGTAAATTCGAACCAAGTCCGAAACAGATGCGATCCAGGGAGACCAATTCACCATGACGATGCGAGGAGTGCGCGGCGCCACCTGCGCCGCAGCCAATACCAAGGATGCCATCGTCGCAGCGACGAGACAGATGCTCGAACGCATCGTCGCCGACAACGGCATTCACATCGACGACATCGCCAGCGCGCTCTTTTCCACCACGCGTGACCTCACCGCCGAATTTCCCGCCATCGGAGCGCGCCAGCTCGGCTGGAAGGACGTGCCACTCATGTGCATGCACGAAATGGAAGTTCCCGGCAGCCTGCCGTTGTGCGTGCGCGTCCTCATTCACTGGAATACCGACAAGCGTCCCAACGAAATTCGTCACGTGTACATCAACGGCGCCGAACGCCTGCGCCCCGACCTGGTGCGGGAAGGCTGACGCTGCAGAGGATTCATACGCAATTCATCATGTCTTACAAAACCGACGACGTCCGCATTCGCGAAATCAAGGAGCTCGCCCCACCCGCGCACCTGATGCGCGAATTTCCGCTCGACAACGACGCCGCCCGCGTCGTTTTCACCGCCCGCGAAGCCATCCACAATATTCTTCATGGCCACGACGACCGCATGTTCGCCGTCGTCGGCCCCTGCAGCATCCACGATCCGCAGGCTGCCATGGAATACGCCGCGCGCCTCAAGCAGGTCGCCGATCGGCTGGCCGACGACCTCGTCGTCGTCATGCGCGTCTACTTCGAGAAGCCGCGCACTACCGTCGGCTGGAAGGGCCTGATCAACGACCCGCACCTCGACGGCTCTTTCCGCATCAACGAAGGGCTGCGCATCGCGCGCGACCTGCTGCTCGACGTGAATTCGCTCGGCCTGCCGGCCGCCACCGAATACCTCGACACGATCGTGCCGCAGTACATCGCCGACCTCATCGCGTGGGGCGCCATCGGCGCGCGCACGACCGAATCGCAGATCCACCGCGAGCTCGCCAGCGGGCTGTCCTGCCCGGTCGGCTTCAAGAACGGCACCGACGGCAACATCAAGATCGCCTCCGATGCGATCATGGCCAGCCGCATGCCGCATCATTTTCTGTCGGTGACCAAAGGCGGCATCAGCGCCATCGTCTCCACCGCCGGCAATCCCGACTGCCACGTCGTCCTGCGCGGCGGCAAAGAGCCGAACTACGACGCCGCCAGCGTGCGCGCCGCCACGCAGTTCCTGACCGGCGTCGGCGTCAACCCGCGCCTGATGGTCGACGCCTCGCACGGCAACAGCAGCAAGAAGCACGAAAATCAGATTCCCGTCTGCGAGAACATCGCCCAGCAGATCGAACGCGGCGAGCAGAACATCTCCGCCGTCATGATCGAGTCGAACCTGGTCGCCGGCCGCCAGGACATCGTCGCTGGCCAGCCGCTCGTGCACGGCAAGTCCGTGACCGACGCCTGCATCGGCTGGGACGACACCGTGCACGTGCTCGAACGGCTGGCCGCTGCCGTGCGCAGCCGCCGCTCCCTCGCTGCGGCCTCCGCCGCGTGAACCTGGTTGCATTCGGCATGTCCATGACCACAGAACCCGACTCACTCGCCTCACTGTCCGCCGCGCGCTGCATCGGCATCGTCGGCGTCGGCCTGATGGGGGCGTCGTTCGCGCTGGCGCTGCGCGCCGCCGGCTACGACGGCCGGCTCGTCGGCGTCTCGCGCAGCGCCGCCACCCGCGACAAAGCCGCCCAGCGCGGCATCGTCGACTTCGCCACCACCGACCTGGCCGCCGGCGTGCGCGACGCCGACGTCGTCGTGCTGTGCACGCCGGTGCGCCTGATCGTCGAGCAGATCGCCGAGCTCGGCGCGCTGTGCAAGGACGGCGCCGTCATCACCGACATGGGCAGCACCAAGGGCGAGATCATCCGCGCCATGGACGCCCTGCCCGGCCGCCTGCGCGCCGTCGGCTCGCACCCGATGTGCGGCAAGGAAACCGCCGGCATCGACGTCGCCGACGCCGAGCTCTACCGCGGCGCGCCGTGGATTCTCACCCGCAGCGCCCGCACCGACGACGCCGCCTACGCGCTCGTGCGCAGCCTGGCGCTGCTCGTCGGCGCTCGCCCGCGCGACGTCGACGCCGCCGCACACGACGTGCTCCTCGCCCACGCCAGCCACCTGCCCTGGGCGGTGTCCACCGCCATGGTCGCCACCACCGATCACTTCGCCGTCGATCACCCGGACGTCTGGCAGGTGACGGCCGGCGGCTACCGCGACACCAGCCGCGTGGCCGCCAGCGACCCGACGATGTGGACCGACATCGCACTCACCAATCGCACGGCGCTGCTCGCCGCGATCCGCGACTTTCAGTTCCAGCTCGATCAACTGGCCGCGCTCGTAGAGCGATCCGACGAAGCCGGGCTGCGCAGCTTCCTCGAAGGCGCGATGCGCGCGCGCAAGGCGAAGTACGGGTAACTCGACGACCGACGACGGACGACGGACGACGGAAACATACAGCAACATGGACAAGATCATTTCCCCGGCGCAGCGACTGAACGGCATCCTGCGCGTGCCGAGCGACCGCAGCATCACCGTGCGCGCGGCGCTGCTCGGCGCGGTGGCCGACGGCGTCAGCCGCGTGCGTGAACCGCTCGATTCGGACGACACCAACGCCGCGCTCGACTGCCTGGCCGGCCTCGGCGTGGCCGTGGCCAACCTGTCCAGCATGTGCGATCCGCTCGGGCTGCGCGTGCCCGGGCTCGGCCTGCGCGGGCTGCGCGCGCCGAAGCAGCCGCTGCACTGCGGATCGTCCGGCGCCACGATGCGACTGCTGGCCGGCCTGCTCGCCGGGCAGACGTTCGATTCGGTCCTCGACGGCACCGAGCAGCTCAAGCGCCGGCCGATGCGGCGCGTCACCGATCCGCTCGCGGCCATGGGCGCGCACATCGACACCGACGGCGGCAAAGCGCCGCTGGCGATTCACGGCACGCCGACGCTGCACGGCGTCGAGTACGCCATGCCCGTCGCCAGCGCGCAGGTCAAGTCGTCGATTCTGCTGGCCGGCCTGTACGCCGACGGCCCGGTGACGGTGATCGAGCCGGCGCCGACGCGCGATCACACCGAGATCATGCTGCGCGCCATGGGCGTCGACGTGCGCACGCAGCCCGGCCCGGACGACAGCGCCGCCATCACGCTGACGCCGCCGCGGCGCCTGCAGCCGCTGGACACGCTGGTGCCGGCGGATCTGTCATCGGCCGCCTTCTTCCTCGTCGCCGCGGCGCTGCGGCCCGGATCGGAACTGCGGCTGGTCGAGGTCGGCGTCAACCCCACCCGCACCGGCCTGCTGGATGCGATGCGCGCCATGGGCGTCGTCATCGACGAGAGCAATCTGCGGCACGAGGCAGGTGAACCGCTGGCCGACCTGACCGTGCGCGGCGGCGAGCTGCGGGCGATCGAGATCGGCGGCG
Source organism: Thermoflexales bacterium (assembly GCA_044235195.1). Lineage (GTDB taxonomy): Bacteria > Chloroflexota > Anaerolineae > J036 > Brachytrichaceae > CANJQH01. The sequence continues at coordinate 1,757 of JBIIIA010000023.1, read as the reverse complement.
CGCTCGTGGCGCGCATGATCGACGAACTGCCCATCTTCGCCGTGCTGGCGACGCAGGCGCGCGGCCGCACCGTCGTGCGCGACGCCGAAGAGCTGCGGGTGAAGGAGAGCAACCGCGTCGAAGGACTGGTGGCGCAGCTGCGCGCCATGGGGGCGCAGATCGAGGCCACCGCCGACGGCTTCGTCATCGACGGCCCCACGCCGCTGCGCGGCGCGACGGTCGACGGCCTCGGCGACCATCGCATGGCGATGTCGCTGGCGGTGGCGGCGCTCACGGCCGACGGCGCGACGTGCATCACCGGCGCCGAGTGCGTGAGCAAAACGTATCCCGAGTTCTGGCGCGACTTGTCAAACTTGACAAAGTAACCCGGCTTCTAAGAAGCCGGGTACCGCATAACAACGAAACCATGCGAATCGGACTCATCGGCCACCCCGTCGCCCACAGCGCCTCGCCGCGCATGCAGAACGCCGCCTTCGCGTCCGTGGGCATGGACTGGACCTACGAGCTGTGGCCCACCCCGCTCGCGGAACTGCCGGCCCGCCTGCACGACGTGCGCCACGCGCCGGACATCGCCGGCTGCAACGTCACCATTCCGCACAAGCAGAACGTCATGCCGGCGCTCGACCAGCTCAGCGAACACGCCGGCGTGCTCGGCGCCGTCAACACCATCGTCAAACGCGACGGCGCGCTCATCGGCCACAACACCGACTGGCTCGGCTTTCTGGCCGACCTGCGTTTTCACCAGTTCACGCCCGAACGCGGCGCGCGCGCGCTCGTGCTCGGCGCAGGCGGATCAGCGCGCGGCATCGTCTATGCACTGCTCCACAGCGGCATGCGCGTGCAGATCGTCAACCGCGACGCCGGCCGCGCCGCAGCGCTGGCCGACGACCTGCGCGCGCTCGGCGACGTGGCGGCCATCGCGCGCGTGCACGACGCCGCCGCACCGGCGCTCGTCGTCAACTGCACCTCGGCCGGCATGGAGCCCAACGAACACACCTCGCCGTGGCCGGAAGACGCGCCTTTCCCGGCCGACGCATTCCTCTACGACCTCGTCTACAAGCCGCGTCGCACCCGGCTGATGCAGCAGGCGTCCGCGGCCGGCGCGCGCGCCGTCGACGGGATCGGCATGCTCGCCGAACAGGGAGCGGCCGCCTTCGAGCTGTGGACCGGCATCCCCGCCGCGCGCGTCGCCGGCGTCATGCGCCACGCGCTCGGCTAATCGGTAGAATGCCCGCGGCGCGCCATCATGCGCGTCGCTCCTTCGATTCCTATGCTTCGATTCCTCACCGCCGGCGAGTCCCACGGACCGTCGCTCACCGCAATCCTCGAAGGCATGCCCGCCGGCCTGCCGCTGTCCTCGGACGTCATCGACCGCGAACTGGCGCGCCGCCAGCAGGGCTACGGCAGCGGCGGCCGCATGAAAATCGAACGCGACCACGCGCGCATCACCAGCGGCGTGATGGCCGGGCGCACGACGGGCGGACCGATCGCGTTCAGCGTGGAGAACCTCGACTACGTGAAATGGGCCGAGCGCGACATCGAGGCGATGACCATCCCGCGGCCGGGCCACGCCGATCTGACCGGCGCGGTCAAGTATGGCTACCGCGAACTGCGCCTGGCGCTCGAACGAGCCAGCGCGCGCGAGACCACCATGCGCGTGGCGGTCGGTGCCGCCTGCCGCGCGCTGCTGGCCGAGTTCGGCATCGCGATCGGCGGCTACGTCGAGAGCGTCGGCGAAGTCGGCGTCGGCGAAACGA
>JBIIIA010000226.1:0-5562 GCA_044235195.1 Thermoflexales bacterium | reverse complement strand
GCGGCGGCGACCTGCGCCAGGCGCGGGTCGGGATCGGGGGCGCTGTCCGGGCCGCAGAGCGCGAGCATGCAGGCCTGGGCGGCGCGCAGCGCCGGGCCGTCCAGTGGCGGGGCGGCGGCGAGCACGGCGATTTGTTCGGCCGTGAGCACGCCGAGCGCCGCGCCCGGTTCGCCGGAGAAGGCGAGACCGGCGCGGCACTCGGGTTTTCCTCCGCGCGCCAGCCACTGCGTCAGCGCGCGCGCGTCGCCGACGAGCAGGGAGTGGCGGAGGAGCAGCATCACGGACGGAAAGTGATAGCAGTAGAAAGTGATAGTAGATCGTAATAGTGGGTAGTACGCAGGCACAACTATCACTATCCACTATCACTCTCTGCTCTGCCTGCTACAGACGAATTTCCCCGCCGGCGACCTGGCTGCGGTAGATGCCGTCGAGGATGGTGAGCACCTGCAGCGACTGTTCGGCCGGGACGGGCGAGGGGCGGCCCTCGGCGACGGCGCGGGCGAATTCGACGCACTCGAGCGCGTGCGGCTCCATCTTGTCGGCGGTGGCCTTCAGCGTGGTGTTGTAGAACTGCTTGGTCTCGTAGTTCGAGCTGAGGAACTCGGCCTTCGGCCAGTGGGCGCCGCCGTCGGTGCCGTACAGCCAGATCTGCATGTCCTCGCCGAGGGCATCGTGGTGCATGAACCACGAGACTTCGAGCATCAGCGTGGCGCCGTTGTCGAAGCGCACGTAGGCGTTGGCGAAGTCCTCGACATCGAAATTCTCGGGCGAGGGCATCGGCGCATCCGGGCGCCAGTGCGCCCACAGGCCCTTCTTGCGGTTGGCGAACGTCTGCTTGGCGACGCCGGTGACGGCGACGGGCTTGGGGTGGCCCATCAGCCACAGCGTCAGGTCGAGCACGTGCACGCCGATGTCGATGCACGGGCCGCCGCCGGAGACGCTCTTCTTGGTGAACGAGGGCGTCGGGATCATGCCGGCGCGGCGCAGCATCCAGCTGCGGGCGTGGTAGATCTCGCCGAGCGCACCGGTGTCGATCTGCTTCTTGACGGCCTGCGAGGTGCCGGCGAAGCGGAAGTGCTGCGCCGTCATGAGCATCTTGCCCGAGGCGTCGCGGGCGGCGATCATTTCACGGATGGCGTCGGGCGTCGGCGCGAGCGGCTTCTCGCAGATCACGTGCTTGCCGGCATTCAGCGCCTGAATGGCGTACGGCGCGTGCGCCATATTCGGCACGCACAGGTCGACGATGTCGATGTCCTTGTCGTTGAGGACGTCCTGCATGTCGGTGTAGGTGCGCGAGACGCCGTACTTCTTGCTCCATACGTCGAGCGCCGCCTGCGAAAAGTCGACGCCGGCGACGACTTCCGCGTGTTCCGAGGCGGCCCATCCGGGCATGTGCGTGTTGGCGATGCCGCCGACTCCGACGACGGCGACCTTGAGTTTCTTCGACATAGTGGGGGGATGGTAGCAGAATTGCGGGGGATGAGAAAATCTGTGGAATGGATCGCATTTACAGCCGACACGGCGTGCGCGAGAGCCTGCGCGCGCGGCGCAGAAATTTCCAGGCGCTGCACATCGCAGACGGGGTGGAGGACGCGCCGATTCTGCGCGACATTCGGCAGCTGGCGGCGCAGGCGAAGGTGCCGGTGCGCAGCGCGCAGCGCGACAGGCTGAACCAGGTGACGCCGCATCATCAAGGTGTGCTGCTGGAGGCCGGGCCGTATCCGTACGCCGAACTCGACGACGTGTTCGTGCGGGCGCAGGAGCGCGGGCAGGCGCCGTTTCTGCTAGTGCTGGACGCGCTGCAGGATCCGCAGAACCTCGGCACGCTGATCCGCACGGCCGAGGCGGTGGGCGTGCACGGCGTGGTGATCCCGGAGCGGCGCAGCGCCGAGGTGACGCCGGCGGTGGTGAACGCGTCGTCCGGCGCGGTCGAGCACATGCTGGTGGTGCGCGTGGTGAACCTGGCGCGGACGATCGACGAGATCAAGAAGCGCGACGTGTGGGTGTCGGCGCTCGACGGCGGCGCAGGATCGACGCCGCTGTTCGCGGCGAACCTGCGCGGGGCGACGGCGTTGGTGGTGGGCAGCGAGGGTGAGGGCGTGCATCGGCTGGTGCGCGAGAAATCCGACTTCGTGCTGGCGCTGCCGATGCACGGCCGCATCGAATCGCTGAACGCGGCGGTGGCGGGATCGGTGGCGTTGTACGAGGCGCTGCGGCAGAGGTCTCTATAATTGCGGCCTCTATGCCAACGTACCAGTATGCCTGTCCGGACTGCGGGGCCGAGTTCGAGAAGGTGCAGAAATTCACCGACAAGCCCCTCAAGAAGTGCCCGAAATGCGGCAAGGCCAAGGTGCACCGCGTAGTGACCCGCGTGGCCGTGTCCTTCAAGGGTTCGGGCTTCTACGTGAACGACAGCAAGTCGTCGTCGAGCACGTCGAGCACATCTTCGAAGTCGGAGAAGCCGGAGAAGGCAGAGAAAGCGGACAAGTCCGAGGCCACCGAGACGAAGACCGAGTCGAAGGCCGAATCTGCGACGGAATCGACGAGCGCACCGAAGGCGGAAGCCAAGCCCGCCGAATCGAAGAAGAGCAAGAAGAGCGGCGGGGAGTGAGAGGGGATAGTGGATAGTCGATAGTGATAGCGCCTGGGGCAGGCTCATTTTCAACTATCCACTGTTACTATCCACTATCACTCTCAACTCTCACTCCGCGTCCACACCCGCAGCGCCTCTTCGCGGCTGTGGACGCCGAGCTTGCGGAAGATGTTGTGCATGTGCGAGTAGATCGTCTTGAGGCTGAGCGTGTGCGCCGCGGCGATCTGCTTGGTGGTGGCGCCGGCGGCGATTTGTTCGAGAACGCGGCGCTCCTGCGGCGTGAGGATGAAGTCGTTCGCCGCGGCGGGCTGTGGGAAGAGCGCCAGCACGCGTTCGGCGAACGGTGAATCGCAGCGCTGGAGCAATGGCTGCAGTGCGGGGAAGTCCAGCAGTATGCGGAGCGCGCCGCTGTGTTCGACGTGGGGGAGCAGATCCTGCAGGCGTTCGAGTGCAAGCGGCTCCTGGCCGAGGGAGAGGGCGTGCAGCACGCGCAGCAGGCGCACGTACTGCGACGTGAGGCGATTTCCTCGTGCATCGAGGCTTTCGAGAAATGAATCGAGATGGTCGGCGAGCTGCGGTTGTGTGCGTCGACCGAGCACGGCGCCGCCGAGGATGGCCATGCGCAGCGTGACATGGATCTGGTCGGAGTCGTCGTCGAGCGAGAGGCGCAGCGTTTCGATGGTCTGCCAGCAGCGTTCGAGGCGGCCGGCGCGGAAGTCGCGCAGGATGCGCGGCCAGGCGATGTAGCCCAGGTTTCCGCTGTAGTTGCTGGCCAGAATTTGCGCCCATTGCTCGGCGTCATCCCACGTGGTGTCGTGCGGCTGCCCGGACGTCGGATGATGCGCTCCATCGGCGAAGTCGCAGAGGGCGAGATATGTGCGCGCAAGATGCACGTTGCCGAGTGCTTCGTCACGGCATTCCGTCGAGGCGACGATCGACTGCATGATGGCGCGGGCTTCGTCGATTCTATTGAGAAGATAGAGGATTTCACCGCGCTGGCGAAAATCTTCCTGCACGGCGATGTGGCGGCTGCGATCGTGGCTGCGGGCGAAGGCTTGCAGGAAATCGGAATCGGCCAGTGCGCTGCGTAGATCCCCGAACCATTGCTTGAGCAGCTTTTGGGCGAACATCATCTGGATGACGCCGTAGTCGAAGCCGATGCGTTCGAAGATGTCGGTGGCATGCCACAGTTCTCGTGCACGAGCGTCGATGTCGTGCTGAGTTCGTGGGATGAGAAACCGAACGAAGTGCAGGTAGCCCGCGCCCAAGGAATCTGCAGGCGTGGCGAGCGCCTCTGCGTCGGCGAGGCGGCGGATGGCTTCATCGAAGCGTGCGTGAAGCAGAAAATGGTACGACTCGAGGACGGCCAGGTCGAGGAGCAGATCCTGGCGGGGAGCGCAGCGCAGTGCAGCCGCGGCGCGCGGCAGGGCGGCGTCGAGCTGCGGGACGGATTCGGCCAGGAAGGCCAGCCAGGCGGCGGCGACGGCGAGCGGGGCGTGGGAATCGAGCAGATCGGCGGGCAATGCAGCGAGCCAGCGGCGGGCGGCGATCAGGTCGAAATGGAGAAAGGCGCGGTGGACGGCGGCGGCCAGGTCGTCGGCGATGGTGCTCGCGGGGATGTCGGGCGCCAGGGCGGCGAGCGCGGCGTCGACGTCGTCGTGTGCGACGAGCCAGGCCGCGGCGCGGCGGCGTTCGACGTGCTGCGGGCCGTGGGCGACGGCGATGTCGCGCAGGGCATCGTGAAAGAGCGGATGAAAGCGATAGCGCGTCTCATCGGCGACGTGAAATTCGGTCATGAAGCCGATCACCGCATTGAGGTCGACCAGGCGCTGTGCGCAGATTTCGATCGGCGTATCGGAGACGGCGGCCATGAGTGCGGCCGACATCCAGGGCATGCGGGCGGCGGCGAGCGCGAAATCGCGCAGCGGGGTGGCGAGCTGAGTGAGGACGCGGTCTTCGAGAAAGTGCCGGATGGCCTCTTCGGCCGAGGAGGAAGTGAAGGCGGAAGCCGGTGCATGCACGCGGCCGGGCAGCGGATGCAGGATGTCGTAGGAAAGCAGCTTGAGGCCGGTGACCCAGCCGCTGCAGCGCCGTTCGAGGTCGTCGAGCAGGGCTGCCGGATGCGCCTCGATGCCGACGAGCTGCGAAAACGCGATGAATTCGTCGTGGTCGAAGGCGAGATCGCGTTCGGAAAGGGTGAGGGCGGCGTCCGCGAGGACGAGCTCGGTAATCTGCAGGGGTGGCGCAGTGCGCGAGACGAGGACGAGGTGCAGGCGATCGCCGGCGTGGTCGAGGAGCTGCTGGGTGAGCGCGTGCAGCGACGGATCGGTGAGCAGATGAACATCGTCGATGACCAGGACGACGGCGCGCGGGGCGGCGGCGAGCTCGTGGCAGAGCGCAGCAATGGACTGGGTGGGCGACTGTTCGCCGCTGTTGGCCGGCGCAAGGATCGACTGCAGCGCCGGCAGCGCGGGCTGCAGCGCGTCGATCAGTCCGCGCACATAATGTTCCGCGCCGATGTCCGAGAGGAGGGAGAGCGAGGCGACGAGAGGGCGCTGGTCCTCGGGCAGGGCGGCCAGCGACTGCATCCACGCGGCGACGAGGCTGCTTTTGCCGTAGCCGGCGGGGGCGACGATGCGGATGAGGCGCATCTCCGGCCAACGCTGCAGCGCATCGAGGAGACGTCGTCGTGGAATCGTGCGAGTGCGCAGAAAAAGGGTTGCGGACATTGTCGGTCTGCCGTGATTGTAGCGAACGCGTTTCGCACTGTCCGTTTCACCGTCTCATTACGCACTAGTTACGGATTGGGTACCGATTGAGTACGTGGAATCGGCGGGTTGCCGCTAACGTCGACGGGTGTGCTTGGACGCCTTTTTTTCGACGACATGCAACTCGAACCGATGAATACGCAACAGATGCGCGACGCCCATGAAATCTCCCGAGGGGGAGCCGATGCCGAACGACGGAGC
>JBIIIA010000227.1:0-5562 GCA_044235195.1 Thermoflexales bacterium | reverse complement strand
CGCCGCCGCTGCCCGCCACGCCGGCGCGCGCACCGTCCGAAATCGCCTCGAACGACGAGCTGTTCATCAACGGTCAGCACCTCGAACAGTATCGGCACGCCACGTACGCGCCCGAGCCGTACTATCTCGAAGCGCTGCGGCGCGACCCGCTCGACGCGCGCTGCAACAACGCGCTCGGCCTGCTGCTCCTGCGCCGCGGCCGCTTCACCGAGGCCGAGCCGTACTTTCGCAACGCCATCCGGCGGCTCACGTCGCGCAACCCGAACCCGTACGACGGCGAGCCGTATTACAACCTCGGCCTGGCGCTGAAATTTCAAGGGCGCTTCGATGAAGCGTACGAGGCCTTCTTCAAGGCGGCATGGAACGACGCGTGGCAAAGCGCGGCCTACTTCGAGCTCGCGTGCATCGCCGCGCTGCGCGGCCGCACCCGCCAGGCGCTCGAGCACGCGGCGTACGCGCTGACGAAAAACGAGCGCCACTACAAGGCGCGCCATCTGCGCATCGCCCTGCTCCGCCGCGCCGGACGCATCGACGAAGCGCGACGCGAATGCGACGCCGCGCTGCAGCTCGATCCACTCGAGCCCGGCGCGCTGTGGGAGCGCATGCAGCTGAACGCCGGCGACGAATTCGTCCGCCATCTCCGCCGCGACGCGCATACGATCCTCGAACTCGCACGCGACTTCCTGCACGCCGGCCTGTACGACGACGCCGTCGCCGTGCTGGCGCACGCACCGCAGAACGATCCCCTCGTGCACTACACCGCCGCAGTCGCTCACGAACGCCGCGGCGATGCCTCCGCCGCCGCGCAGGCGCGCACTTCCGCCGCGGCACTGCCCGCCGACTACTGCTTCCCGAACGCGCTCGAAGACGTGCTCGTTCTCGAATCTGCTGTGCGCGCCGATCCGTCCGATCCCCGCGCACCGTACTACCTCGGCAATTTCTGGTACGCCCATCGCCGCCACGACGAAGCGATCGACTGCTGGGAGCGCGCGGCCGAACTCGATCCGGCATTCCCCACGGCATGGCGCAACCTCGGCCTGGCGTACGTCAATAAACGCAGCGACGCCGCGCGCGCGGCACACGCCTACGAACGCGCCTTCGCAGCCGATCCGACCGACGCGCGCGTGCTCTTCGAACTCGACCAGCTGGCCCGCCGGCGCAACACGCCGCCCGCGGCGCGCGCCGCACTTCTCGCGCAGCATCTCGATCTCGTGGAACGCCGCGACGATCTGTGCATCGAATACGTCACCGTGCTGAATACGCTCGGGCGGCACGCCGAGGCGCTCGACGTCCTGCTCACGCACCGCTTTCACCCGTGGGAAGGCGGCGAGGGCAAGACGCCGGCGCAGTACGTCGCCGCGCTCGTCGGCATGGCCCGCGCCGCCGCCGCCCGCGGCGACCACGCCGAAGCCGCGGGCCTGCTCGAACGCGCACGCGATTGGCCGCTCAACCTCGGCGAAGGCAAGCTGCCGGGCACGCTCGAGAACAACGTGCTGTACCTGCTCGGCGTCGCTCATCGCACACTGGGCGACGAAGCGAAGGCGCGCACGTACTTCGAGGCGGCCACGCAGGGGCTGGCCGAGCCGTCTTCGGCCATGTACTACAACGATCAGCCGCCGGACATGATCTATTACCAGGGCCTGGCGCACGCCGCGCTCGGCAATGCGGCAGAGGCCGGCCGCATCTTCCGCCGGCTCGTCGACTACGGCCGCGCCCACCTCGACGACGCAGTGACGATGGACTACTTCGCCGTCTCACTGCCCACGTTCCTCGTCTTCGACGAAGATCTCAGCGAGCGCAACCGCATTCACTGCCACTACATGCTGCAGCTCGGCCATCTCGGCCTCGGCGAACACGACGCCGCGGCGCACCACCGCGACGCCGTGCTCGCACGGGACGCGAATCATCAGGGCGCGACAGCACACAGCGGAATTCGATAGTAACAAGAGTGATAGCAGATAGTGATAGTGGATTCAGCATCCACTATCACTATCTGCTATCCACTTTCTGCAATCTGCTTTCTTCTAGATGAACAGGATCTGCGCCCCGTCCGTCATGTCCATGAAATCGCTGGCCGTCACGATGTCCTGCACGCCGTCGACGAAGTCGTCCTTCGTCAGCTCCATCATGTCGACGGACATCTTGCAGGCGTAGAGCTTGGCGCCGCCGTCGACGAGCATCTGCAGATACTCGCCGACCGGCGGCACGCCGAGCTGCTTCATCTTGTCCTTCATCAGCTTGGTGGCCACGGCCGTCATACCGGGCAGGCCGCCGACGAAGTTCGGAATGCCGAGGTTGTCGGCGCCCTTGATGCCCATCATGCTCATCTTCATCGCGGTGTTGCCCACCGGCGCCAGTTCGAGATGATCCTGGCGCGTCTTGCGGATCATGTCCATGCCCCAGAACGTGAAGAAGATCGTCACGTCGATGCCGTTGCCCAGCGCCGCCCAACCCATGATCAGCGCAGGGTAGGCCATGTCGAGGTCGCCCTTCGAGCAGATGAACGCTACGTGCCGGTTTTCGTTTGCCATGATGTTTTCTCCTGTACTGTTTTCTAGACGCAGCCTTCCGGCTTGCCGAGGCCGGCGATGTGCGCGACCTTCTTCGCCGGCCCCTTCGGAAACAGCGCGAACATTTCCTTCGTCGTCAGTCCGGTGCCGCTCGTGATCTGTCGCAGCGTCGGCGACTTGCCGCCCTGCGCGCTGCCGCGGCAGAAGTCGATCACCTTCCAGTGCGCCGCCGTGAGCTCGGCCAGCCCCTCCTCACGCGCGATCTCGATGGCGATTTCCTTCGTCCATTCGGCCGGGACGATCAGAAAGCCTTCTTCGTTGACCTGCACGGTCCGCCCCGCGATCGTTTTCGTTGTCATCTTTTCTTCTCCTGCGATTCGCCGAAGCCGGCAGAGACGCCGGTCGGCCGATTGCCCTTTCCGAATTTCCTAATTCGCCCCGATGCCGTGCAGCACGCGCAGCGCCAGCGCCAGGCCGCGCCGCGTCTGCGGGTCGCGCATCTGCCTGAGCAGGCCGCCGTAGCTGGTGTCGAGTGATTCGTCGCCGACGTGCGCCGTGAGTGACGCGGTGCGGCTGAGAAATTTCATCACTTCCGGCTGCGTCATCTGCTGCACCACGCGCAGGATCAGCACGATGTTGTCGCCGAGTCGCTGCACATCCTCTTCGCTGAAGGACGACACGATGTTGTCCACGATGCGCATGCCGCCGCGCGCGAAGCGAAAGTAGCCTTTCTCATCGGCCTGCTGCAGCGTGCGCTCGACGGCGTCGTAGGCGCCCTTGCCCACCGGCCCGGCGACCTCGAGCAGCCCGGTGATGGAATCGACCTGATCGAGCAGCGTCTCGAGGTCGGGCAAATGCCGCGCCGCCTTCTTCGCCACGCGCAGCAGATCTTCGAGGCGCACATAGTCCTCGACTTCCTGCAGCTGCTCGGTGGCCAGCGCCATCGCCTGCGACGCGATGGGCGCGACGATCTGCAGCAGCTCTTCGCGCTCGGCGCGCGCACGTTCGGCGCGCTGCGCCTGCTCCGCCAGAATTGCCACCTGCTCCGTGAGCGCATCGATCTTGCGATGCAGTTCGAGCATTTCGTCATTCATGGTGCGCCTCAGTTTTTCCACTTGCCCGCCATGCTCATCAACGCCGGCAACGGAAGCTCCTTGCCTTTCAGCAGCAGGTTCCAATACATCCAGCGGAACATCAGCTTGCCCCAGTGATTGGCCTCGGATTCCTCGAGCAGCGTGAACGGCCCGACGCCGGGCAGCGGGTAGCGCCCCGGCAGCGGCTCGGTGGTGTAGTTGAAGTCGATCAGGATGCCCTTGCCGTGGCCGGATTCGATGAAGCAATTAGCATGTCCGTCGAACACCGGAAGCAGTTCCTGGCCTTCGACGTAGCGCACGAAGTTTTCGCCGAACGTCTCCACTGCAAAGTGCGCGACGGAGCCGGCCTTCGACGCCGGCACGCCGGCTGCATCGCCCAGCGCGAACACGTTCGCGAATTTCGTCGAAAGAAACGTGTGCTTGTCGACCTGCACGTAGTTCAGTTCATCCGCCAGCCCGGATTTCCCGACGACTGGCGCGCCCATGTTCAGCGGGATGCTCACCAGCAGGTCGTACGGCACTTCCTGCTCGTCGTACGACACGATCTTCTTCGCATTGGCATCGACGTGTTCCACCATGAACTCCGGAACGACCTTGATGCCTTTCTCCTCCAGCAGATGTCCGAGGACTTTCGACGCCTGCGGCTTGGTGAATGCGCCGGGCAGCGGCGTGGCGTAGACGAGTTCGACGCGATCACGGATGCCCTGCTCTGTGAAATACGCATCCGCCAGCATCAGGAACTCGAGCGGCGCCACCGGGCACTTGATCGGGTTCTCGACGACGTTGAAGACCAGCCGACCGCCCTTCCAATGGCGCAGCGTCTCACGCAGCGCCAATGCGCCCGGCAGCGTATAGAACGTGTGGATCGACGATCCCCAATTCTCCGCTTCCAGCCCGGGCGTCTGCTCGGGATGAATGTCCGCGCCGGTGGCGACGATCAGAAAATCGTAGGCCAGCGTCGCGCCGTTCGTCAGGCGCACGCGATTGTTCTCCGGCTCGATCGCCTCGATGCCGGACTGCACCAGCGTCACATCGGACGGTATGAAATCGCGCTTGGGCTTCACGACGTCCGCGCGCACATACGAGCCGAAGGGGATGAACAGATACCCCGGCTGGTAGTAATGCGTCGCATCCTGATCCACCATCGTGATCTGCCAGGCGCTCTCGTCGAGCAGCCTGCGCAGGCGATTCGCCGCCATGGTGCCGGCGGTGCCGGCTCCCAAAATGACCAGCTTTTTCATTTCACTCTCCGTTTCGAAATTTCGGCGCCAGGAATTTCCCGGCGCATCGACGCGGTGCGCCGTACGCGCTACAAAATCGTCATCGCGGCGATCGCCTGCAATTTCCCGCAGAACGCTCGTCGTTCCTGTGCCATTTCACCGAACACATCGGCGAGCCGCTGTGCATGGCGCACTATGCGCTCACCGGCGACATCGTCGCAGTGCGGCACATGGCCAGCCAGCGTGCGCAGCATTTCCAACGGCGCACCGATGCGCACCGCTGCCGCCTCCAGCTGCTCCTCGTCGATCGTCGTGCTTCCGAGCAATACGCCGCCGACCAGCACCACGCCGACGATGTCTTCGTCGAGGCGCAGAAACCCACGCGTCCAGCGCATGCCGAGCGGCCCGACCGCAAACGCATCGGCCGTCGCATCGCCGAATGCCAGCCAGCCCGGCAGGCAGTCGACGCGTCCCTGGCTGCGCCGCAGAATTTCACCGTGCAGTGCGTTAAGGTTGCTCGGCCGCGTCAGCGTGCAGCCCTGCAAATCGACGACGATCACCGCAGCGCCGAGAAGCTCGGCCACAAGGTCCTGCACTCCCTGCATGCACGTGATCGGCAGCAGAGCAGCCGCTGTCGTATTCGCCGGCGATCGCACGGCGCCCGCCGGCGACACATCGCTGCGCTGCGCCTGCATCCACCGATCGATCTCGCTCTGTGGAAATCGCCACTGCTTGCCG
>JBIIIA010000225.1:0-5565 GCA_044235195.1 Thermoflexales bacterium | reverse complement strand
GATAGTCAGAGAGAGCAGGCTCAACTATCACTCTCAACTATTACTCTCAACTATTACTCTCTACTGCTTCAGACCGCCCGCAGATACTGCGCCGGCCCCGGCGCTGCGTCGGCGTGGCCGAGCGCGCGTGCGGCGTGCAGCGGCCACTGCGGGTTGCGCAGCGATTCGCGCGCGATCAGCACCATGTCCGCGCGGCCGTTGCGCACGATTTCGTCGGCATGCTGCGCCTGCGTGATCATGCCGACCGTCGCCGTCGGGATGTCGGCGCCGCGGCGCACGCGCTCGGCGAGCGGAACCTGATAGCCCGGGCCGACGGGCACCGGCGCCTTCGGGACGTTGCCGCCGGAGCTGCAGTCGATCAGGTCGACGCCGGCAGCTTTGAGTTTTTGCGCCAGCGCGATGGAATCCTCGATCGTCCAGCCGCCGTCGACCCAGTCGGTGGCAGAGATGCGCACGAGGAGCGGCTTGGCGTCGGGCCAGTTCGCACGAATGGCGTGCGCGGCGTCGAGCAGCAGCCGGCAGCGGTTGTCGAACGAGCCGCCGTACTCGTCGTCGCGGTGATTGCTGAGGGGGGAGAGGAAGCTGTGAATGAGGTAGCCGTGTGCGGCATGAATTTCGACGACGTCGAAGCCGGCCTCGTGCGCGCGGCGCGCGGCGGCGCCGAAGGCGGCGGCGATGTCGCGCACCTCGGCGGTGCTCAGCGCGCGCGGCGTCGGCATGCCGGCGTTGTAGGCCTGCGCGCCCGGGCCGACGATGTCGGTCCAGCCGCCCTGATCCGGACCGACGGGCCCGCCGCCCTGCCACGGCTGCGCCGTCGATGCCTTGCGGCCGGCGTGTGCGAGCTGGATGGCCGGCGCCGCACCGTACGCGCGCAGGAATCGCGTGACGCGCGCCAGCGGTTCGATCTGTTCGTCCTTCCACAGACCGAGGCAGTACGGTGTGATGCGGCCGCGCGCCTCGACGCCGGTGGCCTCGACGATGATGAGGCCGGCGCCGCCGATCGCGCGCGCGCCGAGGTGCACCAGATGCCAGTCGTTCGCCATGCCGTCTTCGGCGCTGTACTGGCACATCGGTGAGATGCCGATGCGATTGCGCATGGTGACGCCGCGCAGCGTCAGTGGTTCGAAAAGATGGGACATGGGGGGATTGTAGTGATAGTGGGGAGTGATGGTGGGGAGTGATAGTCGATAGTGATAGTCGATGGCGAAAAGATCCACTATCGACTATCGACTATCACTCTCCACTATCACTACAATGCGCGGATGGGGAATGTTCATTTTGATTTTTCGGGGCGCACGGCGTTGGTGACCGGCGGCGCATCGGGGATGGGGGCGGCGATCGCGCGCATTTTCGCGGAGGCGGGCGCGAACGTCGTCGTGGTGGATCAGAATCGTGCGGCGGCGGAGGCGACGGCGCAATCGCTGGGGCCGCGGGCGATGGCGTTCGTCGGTGATGTGAGTGCGTCGGCGTTCTGCGACGATGCGGTGACGCAGACGGCGGCGCGATTCGGCGGCCTGCATGCGGTCGTGAATGCGGCCGGCATCATCGCGCGCAAGACCGGCGTGGAGACGACCGACGAAGAATGGCTGCGCGCGATGGCGGTCAACGCCGGCGGGGTGTTCTTCATGTCGCGCGCGGCGGCGCGGCACATGCGCGCGAACGGCGGCGGCGCGGTGGTGAACTTCGGCTCGATCTGGGGCGAGCTCGGCGGCAGGGGCGCGCTGGCCTACTGCGCCAGCAAGGGCGCGGTGCATCAGATCACGCGCACGTTCGCGCTGGAACATGCGCGCGAGGGCGTTCGTTTTAATTGCGTGTGCCCGGGCGAAGTCGACACACCGATGCTGCGCGCGGCCGGGCGCGCCGTGCCCCTCACCGATGCGCAGGCGGCGGAGATCGGCGAACGCGTGGTCCCGATGGGCCGGCTGGCCCAGCCGCAGGAAATCGCGCGCGTGGCGGTCTTTCTGTGCAGCGACGCCGCCAGCTACGTCACCGGCGCGATGTATTACGTCGACGGGGCATATTCGACGATCTGAATAACCATGCAATACCGCCCACTCGGACGCACCGGCGTCTTGGTTTCATGTGTGGTGCTCGGCACCGACAACTTCGCCAATCCGACGCCGGAGGACGAATGCGCGCGCATCATCGATGCGGCGCTCGAAGCCGGCGTGAACATGATCGACACGTCGAACAGCTACGCGAAAGGGGAGGCCGAGAGCATCATCGGCCGTGCGTTGAAAAGCAGCGGGCGGCGCGATCATGTGCTGCTGGCGACGAAGGTGCATTACCCGAGCGGGCCGGGCGTGAACGACCGCGGCAACTCGCGCCTGCACATCATGCGCGCGTGCGAGGCTTCGCTGCGGCGGCTGCAGACCGATTGCATCGACCTGTATCAGACGCATCGGCCGGAGATGCACGTGGCGCTCGACGAGACGCTGCGCGCGTTCGACGATCTGGTGACGCAGGGCAAGGTGCGCTACATCGGCAGCACCACCGCGCCGGCGTGGCACGTGGTCGAATCGGTGATGACGAGCGAGATCAAAGGCTACGTGCGACTGGCCTCGGAGCAGACGCCGTACAACCTGCTCGATCGGCGCGTGGAGAACGAGCTGCTCCCGGCCTGCCAGCGGCACGGGCTGGCGGTGTTCACGTGGTCGCCGCTGGCGATGGGCATGCTGGCCGGCCGCTACGCCACGGCCGACGCGCCGCCGGACGAGTCGCGCGCGTCGCTGCGCGGCGGCATCTACGCCGAACGCATCACGCCGCGCGGCGTGGAGGCGGGCAACCGCTTCGCCGCGCTGGCGCGCGAGCACGGCCTCGACCCGGCGCAGGCGGCCATCGCATGGGTGAAGGATCAGCCCGGCGTCACCGCGCCGATCCTCGGCCCGCGCACGCTGGCGCAGCTGCAGAGTGCACTCGGCGCCGTCGACGTCACGCTGCCCGATTCGCTGCGGGCGGTGTGCGACGCGATCACACCACCCGGCGGCGTCACGGCCAGCTTTTTCAACAGCGCGCCGTGGATGCGGTGGCGGAGAGTGGAGAGTGATAGTAGATAGTGGATAGTGGATAGTAATAGTTGGCAGGCTCACTATCTACTATCACTTTCTGTTACTCCGCCAGCCGCAGCTCGACCTGCACCAGCTTGGCGCGCGCGTCGGCGAGGCGGGCGCGCTCCTTCTCGATGACGGCGGCGGGGGCGCGGTTGACGAAGTCGCTGGCGAGCAGCGCCTCGCTCTTGGCGATCTGCGCGGTGAGCGCGGTGCGTTCGTCGGCCAGGCGCTGACGTTCGGCGGCGAGGTCGACGAGGCCGGCCATCGGGAGGTAGACCGTGGCTTCGCCGAGCGCGTAAGTGACGGCCTGCGCCGGCGCCGGGACGGACTCGGCGACGACGAGATCGTCGACGCGCGCGAGCAGCTCGATCGCCGCGCGGTTGGCGTTCAGCATCGCGGCGAGCGCACCGCCCTGCACGAGCGCCGGGATTCGCTTGTTCGGCTCGACCTTGTATTCGGCGCGCGCGTTGCGCACGGCGCGGATGACGTCCTGCAGCGCGCTCATCTCGGCGAGCGCCGTCGGGCGCACGGCGCCGATTTCGGCGACCTGCGGGAACGGTGCGAGGATCAGCGCGGCGGTGTCGAACGACGGCAGACGACAGGCCGGGCCGGCCGTCTCCTTCAGCTTCTGCCACAGCTCCTCGGTGACGTACGGCATGAACGGATGCAGCAGGCGCAGCGCGGCGTCGAGCGTGCGCACCAGCACCGGCGCGTTCAGCTGCAGCTTCGACAGTTCGACGTACCAGTCGCAGAAGTCGTTCCAGATGAAATCGTAGATGATCTTGCCGGCTTCACCGTACTGATAGTCGTCCATCAGGCGGCGCACGTCGGCGACCACCTGCGCGGTGCGCGCCAGGATCCATTCGTCGGGCAGCGTCATCGCCGTCGGCGCCGACGCGTCCGCGCCGACTTTGCCGAGCACGAAGCGCGTGACGTTCCACAGCTTGTTGGCGAAGTTGCGCGCGCCCTCGATGCGCTCGCTCTGCCACTTGCCGTCCGTGCCCTTGCGCGCGTCGATCTTGATGTCGTTGCCGGGCGTGCCGGCGGTCACAAGAAAAAAACGCACGGCGTCGGTGCCGTAGGTGTCGATGAGCTCGAGCGGATCGATGATCTTGTCCGGCCGGCTCTTGCTCATCTTTTTGCCGTCGGCGGTGCGGATCAGGCCGTGCAGATAGACCGTGTCGAACGGCTCGCGGCCGGTGAGTTCGAGGCCGAGCATGACCATGCGGGCGACCCAGAAGAACAGGATGTCGTAGCCGGTCTCGAGATGCGTGGTCGGATAGAACGCGCGCATGTCGGCGCTGTCGTTCGGCCAGCCGAGCGTGCTGAACGGCCACAGGCCGGAGGAGAACCACGTGTCGAGCACGTCGTGGTCCTGTTCGAGCAGCACGTCCGTGCCCCAGTCTGCGATGGCGCGCGCGTAGGCGGCGGCTTCCGTGAGCTCGCAGTACTGCTGCGGCGCCTGCGGATTCAGCGGCGTGCGCGACGATGCATCGAGCACGTACCACACCGGAATCTGGTGGCCCCACCACAGCTGGCGCGAAATGTTCCAGTCGCGGATGTTGTCGAGCCAGCTGAACCAGACTTTTTCGAAGCGTTCGGGCACGATGCGGATGCGGCCTTCGCGCACGGCGGCGGCGGCGGCGGCGCCCATGCTCTGCATGTTGCAGAACCACTGCAGGCTGAGGCGCGGCTCGATGACCGCACCGCTGCGCTGGCCGCGGCCGAGGCGCACCATGTAGTCGTCGACGCGGGCGAGCAGGCCTTCTTTCTCGAGATCGGCCACGATGCGCTTGCGGCATTCGAAGCGATCGAGGCCCTCGTATGGGCCGGCCTCGCCGTTCATGCGCGCGTGCTGGTCCATGATCTCGATGAAGGCCAGGTGATGGCGCTTGCCGACTTCGTAGTCGGTGAAGTCGTGCGCCGGCGTCACCTTGACGGCGCCGGTGCCGAACGCGGTCTCGACGGCGGCGTCGCCGATGATGGGCACCCAGCGGCCGAGCGCCGGCAGGATGGCGCGGCAGGCGATCAGGTCCTTGTAGCGCTCGTCGTCCGGGTTGACCATGACGGCGGTGTCGCCGAGGATCGTCTCGGGGCGGGTGGTGGCGACGATGATCCATTGCGTGGCGCCCTCGGCCCAGCGTCCGCTGCCCCATTCGTAGCGCGGCCCGTCCCAGCGATTCGTCTGCAGCGGGTAGCGCACGTAATACAGTTTGCCCGGCTCGCCCTCCTCCTCGGTTTCGACTTCGAGGTCACTCACGCCGGTGAGCTGCACCGGGTCCCAGTTGATCATGCGCGTGTCGCGATAGATCAGGCCCTTGTCGTAGAGCTGTTTGAAGGCGGTGCGGACGGCGAAGCTGAGCTTCTCGTCCATCGTGAACGCCTCGCGGCTCCAGTCGACGGAGATGCCGAGCGCCTTCTGCTGCTTGGTGATGACGCCGTGCGAATACTCTTTCCAGGCCCACACCTCTTCGAGGAAATCGGCGCGCGACATGTCGCGGCGGCTGCGGCCTTC
>JBIIIA010000022.1:0-17383 GCA_044235195.1 Thermoflexales bacterium | reverse complement strand
TGCGGATTCGGGCTGCGCGTGATGTCGAAGCGGTCGGGCTCGGCGAATACCGCGGGATCGCGGTTGGCCGCGCCGATCACCTGCATGACGAACTGGCCCGTGCGCAACGGCATGCCGCCCAGCTCGACGTCTTCCCCGACGATGCGCCGATTGCGCTGCAGCGACGTGTCGTAGCGCAGCATCTCCTCGACGGCCGTCCCCATCAGGCTCGGGTCTTTTCGCAGCGCCGCCATCTGTTCCGGATGCCGCAGCAGCGCCAGCAGCCCGTTGGCGATCAGGTTGGTCGTGGTCTCGTGGCCGGCCACCAGCAGCGTCACGCACGTGGCCAGCAGCTCCTCCTGGCTCAGGCGGTCGCCGGCTTCTTCGGCCTGCACCAGCGCAGTGACGATGTCGTCGCGCGGATCGGCGCGCCGCTGCGCGAACAACTCCTCCAGCGCGGCGCGGAATTCGAACAGCGCCCGATGCGAGATGCGCATCTCGTCCAGCGATGCGCGGCCGGCGGACTGAAAGCGCATGACTTCGTCCGACCAGCGCTTGAAATGCGGCCCCATCTCGGGCGGCACGCCCATCATGCGCGCGATGACCAGCACCGGCAGCGGGTTCGCCAGCTCGCGCACGACGTCGATTTCGTCGCGCTCGGCGCACGCATCGAGCAGCTCGTCGACGATCGTCTGCACCGGCGCGCGCATGGCCTCCAGCGCCCGGGGCGTGAACGCCTTCTGCACCAGCGCGCGCATGCGCGTGTGATCCGGCGGATCGGCCCCGATGATGCCGTGCATGAAGTGCCTGCGCATCGGCGCGAATTCGGCCTGCACTTCGTTCGGCAGCGCGTCGAACACCGGTTCGAAGCGGCCGCCGTTGCGAAAATGCTGCGGGTCGCTGAATGTGCGCAGCACGTCGTCGTAGCGCGTCACCACCCAGCCGTTCATACGTTCGCTCCAGAAAACCGGCGCCTCCTCACGCAGGCGGCGGTACGTCGGATACGGGTCGTCGATCAGCGCCGGGTCGGCGAGGAGGGCGTCGAGGGGGTGCATAGAAGTGATAGTAGATAGTGGAAAGCAGATAGTGAGCAGTGATAGTGGATAGCCACTATCTGCTATCACTATCCACTATCTGCTCTTCGTGCACAATCCCCTCCGATGACAAACGCCAATCCTTTCCTCACCGACCTGCTGGCGCAGCCGGCGGCGCTGCGCGATGCTGTCGCGCATTACGACCCGGCGGTTTTGGCCGGCCTGGACGTCAGCCGATTCGATCGCATCGTCGTCACGGCGATGGGCGGCTCGCATTTCGCCGGCGTGCCGGCGTGGCTGTCGCTGGTGAGCGCCGGCCTGCCGGTCTGGCACATCGACGCCAGCGTGCTGCTGCACGACGCGATTTCGCTGGTGAACGAGCGCACGCTGCTGTGGGTGGTGTCGCAGTCCGGCCGCAGCGCCGAGATCGTGGCGCTGCTCGATCGTGTGAAGCCGGCGCAGGTGCTGGCGCTGACCAACGACCCGGCCAGCCCGCTCGCCGCGCGCGCCGACCTGGTGCAGCTTATGCATGCCGGCGTCGAAGCCGTCGTTTCGACCAAGACATATCTGAATTCGCTGGCGCTGACGCAGCTGATGGCGCTGCAGATGGCCGGCCGGCCGACGGACGCGGCGCGCGACGAGCTGCTGGCGGCGGCCGACGCGGTGCAGGTGTATCTGGCCGACTTCGATGCGCGCCAGCGCAGCCTCGGCGCACGCGTGGGCGTGCCCGAGCGGCTGTTCCTCCTCGGCCGCGGCGCGTCGATGGCGGCGGTCGACGCCGGGGCGCTGGTGCTGAAGGAGGCGGCCAAGATCAACGCCGCCGGCATGAGTGGCCCGCAGTTCCGCCACGGCCCGTACGAGATGGCGGACGAACGCGTCACCGCGCTGATCCTCGAAGGCGTCGGCACGAACGCGGCGCTGCAGCGCAAACTCGCCGCCGACCTGCGCGGCATCGGCGCCACGGCGCTGCTCGTCGGCTCCGGCCCGGACGCCGATCTGCCTCATCCGCCCGCTTCCGGCGCCGGCCTGCCGATCGCCGAAATTCTGCCCCTGCAGCTGCTGACCTTCCCGATCTGCGCCGCCACCGGCTTCGTCGCCGGGCAGTTCCGCCACTCGACGAAGGTGACGACGGCGCTGTAGGGTAGGACGGCAGATGACGGACGGCAGACGACGGACGGCGGACGGCGGTCAGCCGTCGTTTACTGTCGTCCCTGGTCCGTCGTCCGTCGTCGTCTGCTGCGGCCGCCACTCCCGCGTCCCGAGGTGGGTGAGCACGAGCGCGCCGAGGCCGAGCGAGGTGAAGGCGAAGCCGAACAGGTTGCCGAGGATCGGGATCGCCCCGAGCAGCGCCATGAGGAGCGAGCCGATGACGACCTGCGCCGTCGGCTGCCATTCCCGTGTCCCGACGCGGTCGAAGGCGCGCATCACCTCGGCTCCGACGATGCGCGCCGTCACCGTCCAGCTCAGCCCGATCGCGGCGAGTGCCACCAGCGGGTTGATGCACAGTGTGACGATGAGCACGAGCGAAATCGTCAGCGCGACGGCCCCGAACAGCCACGCGACGGCGCCGATTCCGCCGACGAACAGCGGCCGCGCGCGCGCAGCATCGACGGCGCGGTCGATGTGGCGCGGCAGCACCGCCCACGCGAGCAGCGCGGCGAGCGTGATCAGCAGTGAGCCGGGGAAGACTTTCCAGACGTCTGCATTCCAGCCCCAGCCGGTCGTCGTCTGCCCATCGTGCATCGGATTCGTGAGATTCGGAACGAACCATCCCCGGGGCATGACCTCGTACTGCGCGTCCTCGCGGACGTACGCGCCGGGCGCGACGCGGCGGCTGCCGCCGAACCGATGAGATTCTTCGTCCACGCGCGCGGTCTCCCGCAGCTCGACGTCGCCGCCCATCTGCACCAGGTCGCCTCGAATGCGGCCGGCTGCATCCAGGGATCCGCCGAACAGCGCCACGTCGCCTTCGACGATGCTGCCGCGCTCCAGCGTGGCGCTGCCTCCGAAGATGGCGAGGTCGCCGCGCAGCGTTTCATTGCTGCGCAGCACGAAGCGTTGGCCGAAGACGGCCTGATCGCCGCTCAGCACACGCCGGTCGTCGGCGAACTCGTCGGCGGCGGCGGTCGGTGTTGGGCGCGGCGGCGTGACGGTCTGGGCCGTGGCCGGCTGTGCCAGTGCCAGCACGGCCACAGCCGTCGCGGCGGCGAATCCGAGTTTGAAATGCATGTTCTTCCTCCATGGCGATAGTCGTGATCGTGCGACGGTTCCCTGCCGGCGTTGGTCTGCTGCGCGTTCATCATCGATAATCCGCCCTCGTGCCCACCCAGGATGCCAGGGCCGCCCGGCCAATTCCTCCGCTCGACACGCTGCGCAATCAAATCGCCATCGGCGCCGACTCGATGATGTTCACCATCGGCATGTATTTCATGCCGATCACGACCGTCATGAGCGCGCTGGCTGCCGGCTTCACGGACAACAAAACGCTGATCGGCCTGATTTCGCTGGCGTGGTACGTCGGCTGGCTGGCGCCGCAGCTGTGGGCGGCGCGCCTGGTGCGCGGCAAAGAGCGCATGCGGCGCTACGCGCTGCTCCCGGCAGCGCTGTCTCGGCCGATCATCCTGCTGCTGGCGCTGTGGCTGTGGATCGACCGCGGCGCGTCGCCGCTGCTGTCCGTCTGGCTGATTATCCTGGGCGTGACGGTGTTCACCGCGTCCGACGGCGTCACGGCGACGGCCGGCTGGGACATGATCGGCCGGGCGCTCTCGCCGCGCGTGCGCAGCCGCGTGCTGACGGTCAATTCTTTCCTGGCGGCGATCGGCGGGCTCGGGGCGGGCCTGGTCGTCGAGCGCGTGCTGGCCAGCGACCTGCCCTTTCCCTTGAACTACGCCGTGCTGCTGGCGACCGCGTTCGTGTTCTACATGCTGGCGCTGCTGTTCATGGCGATGATCGAGGAGCGGCCGGCGGGGATGGAAGAAGGACGGCAGACGGTGGACGGCGGACGACAGACGGCGGACGGCCAAGGTCTGTCGTCGGTCGTCGGTGGTCCGTCGTCCGAGCGCGGCTTCCTCGCCCACCTGCTGCACAGCGTGCGGAGCGACGCGATGCTGCGGCGCACGCTGGCGGCGCGGCTGCTGGTGGGCATCGAGAACATGGCGGCGGCGTTCTACGTGGTGTTCGCGAGCGAGCAGCTGCAGCTGCCGGAATCGGCGGTGGGCGTGTTCAGCATCGCCATCGTGGTGGGCGGGCTGATCGGCATCGTCGTGTTCGGCTGGCAGGCGATGCGCTTCGGTTCGCGGCGCGTGATCCAGACGGCCGGCGTCATGCAATTCGCGGCGCCGGCGATCGCGCTGCTCGCGTCGGTCGGCGCGCTCCCGGCGACGGCGTCGGTCGGCGCACTGGTGATCATCATGGGCCTCAACGGGGCGATCTCGCGCTCGACGCCGCTCGGCTATTTCAGCTACGTGCAGGATTCGGCCGCCGAGATCGATCGGCCGATGTACATCGGGGCGATGAGCTCGGTGGCGGGCATCGCCTCGCTGATGCCGCTGCTCGGCGGCCTGCTGATCGACGGGCTGCAGCGCACCGGCGCGAGCGCTGCAGCGTATCCGGCCGTGTTCGCCCTCGCCATGCTGTGTGCCGGCGCGGGCTCCGTGCTGGCGTTCGGCCTGCCGGCGCCGAGAAGAAAGTAGATAGTGATAGTGGATAGTGATAGTCACTATCCACTATCTACTATGACTAGCAGTCACGACACACATGCATCACAAACCAGAAAAGCATGAGCCCATCGACTCGCTGCGCAATCAGCTCGCCTTCGGCGGCGATTCGATGTTTTTCAACATCGGCGTGTACTTCATGCCGATCACGACGGTGCTGAGCGCGCTGGCGGCCGGCTTCACCAGCGACAAAGCGTTGATCGGGGCGATTTCATTGGCGTGGCTGGTGGGCTGGCTGTCGCCGCAGCTGGCCGCGGCGCGCATGCTGCGCGGCAAGGCGCACATGAAGCCGTACTCGGTGATTCCGGCCGTGCTCACGCGGCCGATCATTTTTCTGCTGGCGATGTGGCTGTGGCTCGACCGTGGCGCGTCGCCGCAGCTGTCCATCTGGCTGCTGCTGATCGGCATCGCCGTGTTCGCCATGGCCGACGGCGTGACGACCACGGCGTGGTTCGACATGCAGGCGCGCGCGCTTTCTCCGCGCGTGCGCAGCCGCGTCATCACGGTCAACTCGCTGATCGCCTCGTTCGGTGGGCTGGGGGCGGGCGTGGTCGTCGAGCGCGTGCTGGCGAGCGATCTGCCCTTTCCGCTGAACTACGCCGTGCTGCTGGCGCTGGCGTTCGTGTTCTACATGCTCTCGCTGGGGTGCATGCTGTTCATCCGCGAGCGGCCGGCGGGGATCGAAGAAGGACGGCAGACGACGGACGACCAAGGTCTGTCGTCGGTCGTCGGTGGTCCGTCGTCCGAACGCGGCTTCCTTGCCCACCTGCTGCACAGCGTGCGGACGGATGCGGTGCTGCGGCGGATTTTGGCGGCGCGGCTGTTGGTGGGCATCGAGAACATGGCGGCGGCGTTCTACGTGGTGTACTCGCGCGAGCAGCTGAAGCTGCCGGAATCGGCGGTGGGCGTGTTCAGCATCGCCATCGTGGTGGGTGGGCTGATCGGCATCGCCGCGTTCGGCTGGCTGGCGATGCGCTTCGGCGCGCGGCGCGTGCTGCAGACGGCCAACGTCATGCAGTTCGCGGCGCCGCTGCTGGCGCTGGGCGTGGCGCTGAGCGGCATCGGCGGCACGGCCGCCTACGCGGTCATGGTGGTCGTCCTGGGCCTCAACGGCGCGATCAACCGCTCGTCGCCGCTCGGCTATTTCACGTATACGCAGGAGAGTGCCGCCGAAATCGACCGGCCGATGTACATGGGCGCGGTCAATTCGATCGGCGGCGTGGCTGCGTTGATGCCGCTGCTCGGCGGCCTGCTGATCGACGGGCTGCAGCGTTCGGGCGCTGCAGCCGTCGCTTTTCCTGCGGTATTCGCACTGGCCGGCGCCGCAGCGTTCGCCGGCGTGGCGATTTCGCTGCGGCTGCCGGCGCTGTCTCACTTCAGCGGCGGCACCAGCGGGAACCAGTAGTCGCGGATCAGCGTCGTGCTGAGCGCGTAGAGTTCCATGGGCCTGAGGGCGACCGTGACGCGCTGGTTGACCGGGTCGTAGGACTGGCCGGGCACGAGCGTCCAGCGACCGCCGGCACGAGAAGTGAGGGGAGAGGAACGAGAAAAGAGTGAAGAGGTGTGAGAAGTGAGCGCACTCCCTTCTTCCTCTCTTTGCTCACTCCTCTCCCCTCTTTCCTCTCCGGCCGTCCACACGTACAGCCACGGCCGCTCGCCGGCCGGCACGATGCTCACGTCGACGGGCAGGTTGATGGTGACGGGCTGCGACAGCACGGTGACTGGCACGCCGTTCAGCAGCGCATCCAGCCGGAACGAGTGCATCAGCACGTCGCCGGGCAGGCCGTCCTGCGGGGGAACCGGCGTCAGGGTGATGATGAACGAGCCGCTCACGCCTTGCGAGGGCACCGCGACGACCACGCCGGCCGACGTGGTGAACACGCCGCCCGCGCTGCCGTCGAGCACGATCGTCTCGGGTGCGACGTACGTAAACGCCTGCGCCGCGGTGACCGAGGAATCGGCGGTGTAGACCGTGAAGTCCACCACGTCGCCGTCCGTCCCCGGCGGCATGATCAGGTCGATGCGGCCGTCGTGCGTCTTCGTGAACGGCACCGAGACGCCGTCGACCGTCACCGTCAGCGCCCCGGTGAATCCGGCGCCGAAGATGGCGACCGGCATGCCGCCCTCCGGCACGCCCGTCTTCGGCCAGACGTTGCCGATCTCGAGGCCGCTGGGCGGGGCGTCTGCGCGCGTCACGGTGATGACGTAATCCTGCGTGGTGTCATCCGAGGCGGTGACGGTCATGGTGATGACGTTCACGCCGACGTTCAGCGAGCAGGGGATGCCGGGGGCGGGGACGGCTGCACGCGCCGCGGGCTGCTGGCACGCGCCGGGCGAAGCGGCGTACGAGAGCGCCGCGCCGACGTCGTTCGCCACCGCTGTCACCGTCACGGTGTCCACGGCGTGGGCCACCGTCTCGGTGTAGGCGGTGGTGCTGCTGACGAACGCCGGGTGCAGCGCGCCGGGCGAGATGGCCAGCGCGCTCAGCGTGGCGTCGCTCGACGGTGCCGGGCGCAGCGCGCGAACGACGTACTCGCGCGTCGTCGTGGTGTCCGTCGCCGTCACCGTGACTTTGATGACGTTGTCGCCGATGTCCACCGGGCACACCGCCGCCGCGCACGCCTGGAAGGACGGGTTCGTCGTTGACGAGACCGCCACCTGCACCGAGGCACCGACGGCCGCGGTCGTGTAGCCGACCGTGACCGTGTTCGGGTTGGCCGGCAGCAGCGCATCGTAGCAGCCGTAATAGCTTTGGAACCACGGCTGCGACTGAATTTCGTTCGAGACGGACACAGCGCCGGCCAGCGACAACGCGCTCAGGGACGCATCGGCCCGGCCGAGCTGATAGAAGTACACGCTGCCCGAGCCCGCGCCCTTCACATTGCACCAGGCGTTCGTGTCGGCGTCGCTTCTCGAGCTGAGGAAAATCCAATTCCCACGCAGAAGTGTCCGGAGGCCGAAGTAATCGTACTCGTCCGGCCGCGAGGACTTGATGTATTGCTGCAGGTTCCACGTCGAGCCGCTGCGCGTATAGACGTACGCCGCACCGGCTTTGTCTGTGACCGCATTCGGTGCGTTCTGGGTGGCAGTGATGGAGCCGCTGTCTGAGCTGCTGATGAGCAGGGTGTCGCTGTAGACCGAGACGTCGGATCCGAACCCCACCCCTTCGTCCGGCTCCATACCCGTATTGAACGCCTTGAGGTAGGACTGCAGCGTCCAGTTCGCGCCGCTGCCCGTGTAGACGTACACGGCGCCGTCCGCGTAGCCGAACGCGTTCGGGTTGGCGACGGTCGAGGTGATGCTGCCATTTTCAGAGGAGACTCCGACGACCAGCGTGCCGTTGTGCAGGTCGATGGTGCTGCCGAATCCATCGCCTCTCGCGGTGTTGAATCCCGTCATGCTCATCTGCAGCGTCCACGAAATGCCGCTGCGCGTGAACATATAGATGGCGCCGGTATAGCTGTTTTCATCGGCAGCGCCCACCGCCAGCGTGTCGCCGTCGAGGGCGACGGTGCCGAAACGCTCGCTGATGGCACGGTTCGGCTTCGTCAGCCGCGCCTGCTGCGACCAGACGTCGCCGCTGCGGGTGAAGACATAGACCGCGCCTCGCAGGTAGTTCTCTTCGGTTGCACCGACGACGAAGGTGTCGTCGTCGATTTCGATGTTTTGGCCGAAAGTCGGCGCATCTTCTGCGCCGGTCGGCTTGATGAGCTGGTCGAAATTCCAGGAGCCGGCGGTGCGGGTGTAGACGTAGACGGCACCGGTGTTGGTACCGCTCTCATCCGTCAGTGTTTCCGTGTAGCTGGCCCCGGCCGCCGAGTCTTCCCATGGCGCACCGATGAGGATCGTGTCGCCCTCGATCGCCACGCCTGCGCCGAACCGGTCGAATGTGTTCGCGTTGTATGCCTTCAGATAATCCGTCAGCACCCATTCGTCGTTCTGGCGTTCATAGACGTAGGCCGCGCCGCACCACGTGCACAGCTCGTTGGGTGACGCCAGCGTCGAGGTGACGCTGCCATTTTCGTACGGTGCGCCGACCACCAGCGTATTCCCGCTGACAGCCATGGAATTTCCGAAGCTCATGTCATGGCCGTTGGGCGGCCGGATCAGCTCAGTCTGAGCGAAGGGTGCGCTGCTGAAGGCCGGCGCCTGCGGCTGCGCGGGCGCCGCATGCACCACGGACGCCAGCGGGGTCAGCACCAGGCACGCCGCCAGCGCCGCTGCGATGCCGCCGCTCCGCCTCCGTTTCGTCTTTGGTTCATTCTGCGCGATATCGTTTGCCGTGTGATTCGTGGTTGTCATCGAACGTGTCCACTCCTGTTTGGGGAATGGGCGCACGTTAGCGGCGCAAGGCGTTTTCGGCGTCCTCCAGATGGAGTATCGCGTGGAGTATTCGCGGGATCCGGCGGATGCACCCAACTGGCGAGATGTGCCCGACGACGAACATCGGCGTTCGTCGTCGGGCACCTCCCATCGGTTATTGGATCGGCACGATCGGCATCCAGTACTGCCGCAGATTCACCGCGCCGAGTGCATAGATGCCCATGTCCTTGATCGGGACAGTGAAGCGCCCGCTGACCGGGTCGTACTTGCCGCCGGGCACCAGCACCCATTTCCCGGACGCCGCTTCGCCGCGCGCCGCCGTCCCTTCGATGTATTGGAATAGCGCCAGGCGCATCTCGTCGCCCAGCGAGGCCGGATTGGCCTTGGCCTCCATGTACATTGCCGCCAGCAGCGATTCCGCCGGCACGTTCTTGTAGAAGGCGAACATGCGCACCACGGCGAAGATCTTGTCCAGCGGCGTGAGCTTGGGCGGATTCACCGGGTCGTAGCCGACGCCCATGAAGCCGTACGTGCCCTGCGGCGGCACGGTGAACGTCAGCGTGCGCGCGGTGGTCGTGACGACGCCGCCGGTTTCGGCCTGCAGGGTGCTGGTCTGCGCCAGCAGGTACGTGAACACGTCGCGCGCCGTCACCGAACCGCCCGCCGAGGAGAGCTGCAGGTCGGCGGCCAGCCCGGGCGCCCCGGCCGGCATGGTGAAGCTGATGCGCGTGTTGCTCATCTTCGTGAACGGCACGTCGGTGCCCTCGATGCGCAGTGTGTTCACGGCGGCGAGGTGGTTGCCGATCAGCGTCATCGGCAGCCCGCCCGCGGGCGGGCCGAAGCGCGGCATCAGGTCGCTGACGACCGGCGGCGCCGGCGTGGCCGTGGCTGTGGGTGTGCGCGTGGGCGTGGACGTGCGCGTGGCCGCGGGGGTGCGCGTCGGGGTGCGCGTCGGCCCTGTCGTCGGGGTGCGCGTCGGGGTCGCTGTGCGCGTCGGGGTGGGCGTGCGCGTGGGTGTGCGCGTCAGCGTCGGCCCCGGCGTGGGCGTGTAGAGCGAGGCGCGCTCGACGTTGATCAGATATTCCCGCACGGTGACGCCGTCGGCGGCCGTCACCGTGACGGTGATGGCGTTGTCGCCCTCGGCCAGCGTGCATCGTGCGGATGCGCACGCGCCCGATGCGCCGGCGACGACGTACGTCGCCCCGACGAAGTTCACCGTCGGCGTCAGCGCGATCGACGAAATGGTGTACGGGACGTTCACCGAATAGTCGGTCGTGCCGGGGGCGAACGTCGGCGAAAGCGCGCCGTTGCTGAGCGCTAGCGCGCTCAGGCTGGCGTCCGACGACTTCGCACGCGCCACGACGACGACGTAGTCCCGGAGGGCGCCGTCTTCGGCCCGCACCGTGGTGGTGATCGGGTTGTCGCCGACAGCCAGCGCGCAGGTATTCGCCGGGCACGCGCCCGACGCATTCGAGACGGTGTAGCTGGCCCCGGCATTGTTGACTGTCGGCGTCACGATCACCGCCGTGGTCTCATATTCGACGGCCGCGGTGTAGGCGAGCGTGCTGCTGACGAAGTCCGGCGTCAGTGCGCCGGCGCTCAGTTCGAGCGCGCTCAGCGTCGCGTCGGACGACTGCGGATCACGCACCACCGTCATCGTGTAGGTCGTCGGCGCCGGGTCGAAGAATGCCGGCTGCAGCACCGCGCGGATCACGTTTTCCCCCACGGCGAGCGTGCACACGCCGGACGGGCACGCATTCAGCCCGTTCGTCACGACGACCGAGGCGTACGGGTCGTAGGCCAGTGCCGTTACGGTCAGTGCGCCGACTGCGTAGGGGACGCGGACGTCGTAGTCGAACACGTCCCCGGCGAAATCGGGGGTCAGCTCGCCGTTGCTCGGCCAGAACACGGTGAGATCGGTGCGCTGCTGCACCAGGCCGGTCCAGTGCGTTTCGGATTTCGCTGCGCCGCCCGATGTGGCATAGCGGAAGGCGAACAGGCGGTCGCCGTCGTCTCCGACGGCGTACATCATGGCGTTGACGACGGGGCCGGCGGTGGAATTGTAGGAGGCGAGGATCTTGTCGAAGTTGATCACGAGCGGGTCGCCGTCGACGCCCTGGCTGTCTGCGGCGCTGCTGACCGTGGCGACATCCATGGGCGGCGACACCGCCTCGAGTCGCACGGTGCCGCCGCCGGAGTAACTGGCACCGCCGCCGACGGACACTGCGGGTGAATAGGTGGCATAGCTGCCTGAACGCGGGCCGTACTCTTGTGACACGGTCAACACATTGCCGAAGAACGATGCCGTGGGACCCGGCGCGAGCACGGCGGGATCTTCTCCTGTAGCCGGTCCGCGGTCGAGGAACATCGTTCTCCATTCGTTTTGTGGTCCGTACGGCAGGATATCGCCGCCGAGATCGATGATCAGGCCGTTCGTGTTGGGATCGTTGAGCACGCGTACGTTCACGGTGTACTCTTTGGCGGCCGATCCTGCCGTCGCGCCGCGCACGCCGATCGTGATCGTATAGACCGGCCGGCCCAGTGAATCACGTCCGGTGTTGGGGTTTTCATAGTCGGGCGTGCCGATCGTGAAGAGCTGGCCCGTACCCGGCACGATTTCAAAGTCGGCGCTGCTGGCGCCGCCGTTGATGGAATAGATCGGCGGGCCTATGACCGTCTCGGTGTACAAAATCTTCGGCGCGAACTGGCCGACGTACGCATTGTTTTCACGGATGAACAGGTTCTGATAGTTCATCGTCGGTCCGCCGATCAGCGTGATCTTGCCGTCCGTCGCGCCGTCGGCGTCGTACAGGTCGCCGTCGCGCACGGCGAACGTCAGGCGCGTGCGCGTGGCATCGAGCACGCCGATCGACGAGTTCTGGCTGACCCAGAAGGTGTATCCGTAGCCGGCCATCAACGCGTGAAAGTCTGAGAGGTTGGATGCGCTCGGCGCATCGAGGTAAAACGTCACCACCGCTCCGTTCGAGAGGCCGGTGACGGGAATTTCCAGCCCGCCGACCGGCATGGTGATGTTGACGGCCAGGTCGAGCGGGGCTGTCGTCGTGGTGATCGTGCCGATGGAGCCGCTGGAGGCAGTCAACTGGCAGGTCCATTGCCCGCAGGTGAACTGGCCGAATACAGCAGTTGCGGCACGGGCACCGGTCATTTCATGGGCTGCCGCGTCCGGCCATGCGGCATGCGTGCGCTGTGCGGGTGCACCCGACAGCAGCGTGCCGCCGGCGATGGCGAAGGTGAGCAGGGTTCGTAGGAATGGTCGGAGCATAGGGAAAGGTTCGTATGTACGGCGAATCGGGATCCGGTTCGACGAACGCTGCACCGACAGGGAAGTGGGAGCTTTCCTCGAACCGGACTGCACGGAGCGCCGCAGCCCGTCGTGGGCGTCTTCGGGCTGGGTTTTCCGCGGCCGGCACTGTAGAGGCGGCCGGCGAATTCGTCGTCCTCCGCGTGGAGTAATGCGTGGAGTAACCCGATGGAGTAGCCCGATGGAGTAATGTGCGGATACACTGGCGGGGTATGCGCACCTCGATCCCGCAGGCACGCCGACACTGGGTGGCTCGGCCACGGCTTATGGAAATGCTGCTCGACTGGCGCGATCTCGGCCTGATTCGGATCGTGGCGCGCGCAGGCTACGGCAAGACTACGCTGGCCGGCATGCTGCTGCATACGCTGGCTGCGCTCCCGGCCGAAGAGCGGCCCGCTGCGGTGTGGGTGTCTCTCGACGTGAACGACGGCGGGCGCGACGCATTCCTGCGGCGCATGGACGATGCGCTGCGGCCGCACTTCCCGGAACTGGGCGAGATCTTCGCCCTGGAACGCAGCAATCAGTGCCGGATTCCACAGCTGGTCGAGGCATGTGTCCGCGCGTTCGCGGCGCATCCCGTCCCCGTCGTGCTCGTCATCGACGACTGCCACCTGCTGGACGACGACGCGCGCGCGGCGCTGCAGGCTTTTCTCGATGGGGCGCCGGATGCGCTGCACCTGCTGCTGCTCTCGCGCACGCCGCTGGCGCTGCGCATTTCACGGCGCCTGCTCGATCGCCGCGTGCTGCACCTCGGCGAGGACGATCTGCGCCTCGATCACGAGGAATTCGACCGCGCGCTGTCCGCCAGCGGGCTGGCGATGCTTTCGCCTGCGCAGCGCGCCGAAGTCGAGCGCCGCACCGAAGGCTGGATCCTCGGCCTGCAGATGATGGCCGCGTCGCCGCATGCGCGCAGCGGTGCGCTTTTTCCGCCCAGCCGCAATATGATGCTCGACGATTTCTTCGACGCCGAAATATTCGCGCCGCTGCCGGATCACGTGCGAAGGTTCCTGCTGGCCGTCGCCGTGCTGCCGTTCATCACTCGGGAGCTGGCCGCGGCCGCGCTGGATCGGCCCGCCGACGAATGCGACGCGCTGTTGCAGGAAATCGCTGTGTCGAACGTGTTCGTCACTTCCTTTGCCGGCAATTCCACGGCATCCGGCGAAGCGGCGTCCATCGGCCATCGCCTGCATCCGCTGCTGCGCGAACACCTGCTGCGGCAGCCGGGGGCCGGCGACGACGACGTGCGCCGGCGCGCCGCCGCCTGGCTGGCCGAACACGGCGAGGTCGATGCCGCCCTGAATCTGCTGCTGCCGCATCTGGTGGCCGCGGCGGCCGACATCGTCGCCGTCGCCGGCCGCCGCGCCGTGCTGCAGCACGAGCAGGCGGATGCACAGCGCTGGATGAAGCGCCTGCCGGAGGCGGCCATCGCCGCCTCGCCGCGCCTGGCGCTCGACGCCGCCTGGCTCTGTCTGTTCAGCGATGGCGGTGACCTGCATGTGCACGTAGCTCGCGCGCAGGCGGCCATCGCCGCCGCCGGCGACGTGGCGGACGAACTGCGCGGCGATGCCGCCGTGCTCGACGCCTGGCGCCTCTTGCTGGAGGGCCGGCCGGACGCCGCGCGCGCCGCCACCCTCGAGGCGGCGCGCCTGCTCGGGGATGCGCCCTCCATCCCCGCCGCCTATGTGCAAATCCTGAATGCGCTGACGGTTCCCGACGACGCGGACGTTTCCGTGCGCGCCGCTGCACTACAGCGCAGCATCGACATCTTCCTGCAGGTCGGCTATGCGCATGGCGCGGTGATCGCCAACAGCTTCCTCGGCACGCTCAAGACGCGCTATTGCGATCCCGTCGGCGCGCTCGCCAGCTTCGAATACGCCATCGGCATCCTCACGAACATGCATTTCGGGCGCAGTTCCCTGGCGGCGGAGGTATGCGTTTGGCGTGCCGAAATTCTGTTGTTCATGGGGCGCCTCGACGAGGCGCGGAAGGAATTCGTGCACGCGTCCGAGTTCATGCAGGGCGTCGATTACTATCCGCGCGTCTACGCCCAGTTGTGCGATCTCTATCAGCATGGCGCTGCCGCGATCGACGATGTCGCCGACTCCGCGGCATGGGCAGCCATCGTCGCTGCGCTCAACCCGGTCATGCTTTCCATCGTCGGCATGGCGCGCATTCTGCGCGACTACGGCCTCGGCCGCCCCGAGCGCTGCTGGCAGACGGTCGAAAGCATCGGCATCCTCCCGCACCAGATCACCTCGGACACGCCGCATGCCATCACGCTGGCGGTGCTGGCCGGCGCCGTGCTCGGCGGCCGCAGCTCGCCCGAGATCACGGACGTGCTGGCGCGCATGCGCGTCGAAATGCAGAAAACGCACGATTACTGGATCGATCTGCGCCTGCACGTTCTGCAGGTGATCGATCTCGTCAAACGTGACGACATCGCTGCGGCCTCCGCTCACATGCAGGAGCTGTCGTCTCGGGTCGAAGCCGTGCACATGCCGCTGCTGATTTCGCCGTGTCGTGAGCTGTGCGCGCTGACACAGCAGCAGCGCCAGCAGCCGGTGACGGCGGCGTCCCACTTCGGCCTCAGCATCCAGGAGCTGCGCGTGCTGGTGCTGCTGGCCGCCGGCCGCTCCACCGACGAGATGGCGGCCGAACTGTTCGTCAGCCGTGAAACCCTGCGCACGCACCTGCGACGCTGCTTTCGCAAGCTCGACGTGCACAATCGTATGGATGCGGTGCGCGTCGCGCGCCAGTGGAATCTCGTTCACTGATACTTCGATGCGTGCAATGATCCGAAAATTTCTTGCGTTTTCCCGCGTCTCCTGGGCGCTGAGCATGGAATATCGTTCGCAGGCCATCCTGTGGATGATGACCAGCCTGCTGATGATCATCATGCTGGTGGTGTGGCTCGGCGTCAGCGAGCGCGGCGTCGTCAATGGATTCTCGCGCGGCGACTTCGTCGCCTACTACATGGTGGGCTGGGTGGTGCGCACGCTCACCGCCGTGTGGTCGTCGTGGGAAATGGATTACCAGGTGCGTGAGGGCCGGCTGTCGCCGCTGCTGCTGCGGCCGATCCATCCGATCTTCAATGAAATCGCCGCGAACCTGACCGAGAAAATCTTCCGCATGGCGATCGTCGTCCCGATCGTGGCCGTCGTGCTGCTGTCCTCCCCGGACGCCCGGGTGAACTTCAGCCTGGCCGGGCTGGCGGCGTTCGTGCCGGCGATCGTCGGCGCATGGCTGCTGGTCTTTCT
Organism: Thermoflexales bacterium; assembly: GCA_044235195.1. Taxonomy (GTDB): domain Bacteria; phylum Chloroflexota; class Anaerolineae; order J036; family Brachytrichaceae; genus CANJQH01. The sequence goes on along the minus strand of JBIIIA010000022.1, from coordinate 1,752 downwards.
GTCGGATTACCTCGTCGGCATGCTGGCATTCTGGACGAGCCAGACCGGCGCGTTCATCATGGGCTTCTACGGACTGCGCGTGCTGCTCTCCGGCATCGTGGCGCCGCTGGCGATGTTCCCGGCTGGCGTGCAGGAAATCCTGAAATGGACGCCGTTTCCGTATATGCTGAATTTCCCGACGGCGGTGCTGACGGGCGCGATGACGACCGGTGATCTGCTCTTCGGATTCGCGGTGCAGGCGGCCTGGGTGGCGGCGTTCATCGTGGCGGTGCGCGTGGTGTGGCGCGCGGCGATGCGCAGCTACTCGGCGGTGGGGGCGTAAGAGAGGCGCAGGAGGCGCAGACCGATGAATAGATACGCGGCGTTGTTTCGCCTGTTCGTGAAAAGCAGCCTGCTCGTCGAGCTGGAATATCGGGCGAATTTTCTGGCGCAGGCGCTGCTCGGCGTGCTGTGGAGCGGCATCACGTTCGCCAGCGTGGCGTTGTTCTATTCGCACACCGACGCGCTGGGCGGCTGGAGCTATGGCCAGGCCATGATCGTCGTCGGCATGTCGATTCTGATCGGCGGCGTGATCGCCACGTTCTTCGAGGCGAACCTGCAGCGCATCATCGCCATGGTGCGCGAGGGCACGATGGACTTCGTGCTGCTGAAGCCGGTCGACAGCCAGTTCTACTGCACGCTGCGCCACGTGCGCTTGTCCGGCCTGACCGATATTTTTGCCGGCGTCGCGGTGCTGGCGTATGCGTTCACGGCGCTGCGCGCCGCCCCGGGCCTGCCCGAGCTGGGGGCGTTTCTCGTCATGTTCGCCATCGCGCTGGCGCTGGCGTACAGCATCTGGCTGGCCATGGGCGCGTGCGCGTTCTGGTTCGTCAAGATCGACAACATGCAGGAGCTTTTTCGCACGATCTGGGACACGTCGCGCTTCCCGATTTCCGCCTTCACCGGCGGGCTGCGCTTCGCGCTCACGTTCATCGCGCCGGTGGCGTTCATGACCACCGCGCCGGCGCAGGCGCTGCTGGGCCTGCTCGACGTCGGCACGCTGCTTACGGCCGTGGTGGTGTGCGCGGCGTTCTACTTCGCCGCGTCACGGCTGTGGCGGCGCGCCGTGCGCGACTACTCGAGCGCGTCGTCGTGAAGATAAAGACAATGAATACGAAAAGTCTATCCCCCGCGCAGCGCGCGGCGCTGCTGGCAGCGCTGCAGGCGCGCTTCGAGAAGAATGTGCGGCGCCACGTCGACGTGGCGTGGGCCGACGTGCAGGCGCGGCTGGATGCACATCTGGACAAACTCTGGTCGCTGCACGAGATGGAGCGAACCGGCGGCGAGCCGGACGTCGTCGCCCGTGACGAACGCACGGGCGAATGCCTCTTCTTCGACTGCGCCGCCGAAAGCCCGGCCGGCCGCCGCAGCGCCTGCTACGACCAGGAAGCGCTGCAGTCGCGCAAGGAAGCGGCGCCGGCGAACAGCGCGCATGGGATGGCAGCGGCCATGGGCGTCGAAATGCTCACCGAGCCGCAGTACCGCATGCTGCAGACGCTCGGCGAGTTCGATCTCAAAACATCGAGCTGGCTGCAGACGCCAGCCGACATTCGAAAGCGCGGCGGCGCGCTGTTCGGCGACCGCCGTTATGGCCACGTGTTCACGTACCACAACGGCGCGCAGTCGTACTACGCCGCGCGCGGGTTTCGTGCGGCGCTCGTGGTGTAGTGCTCATCCGTATATTCGGGGCCGAGTCGCCATGCCCCGGCCGGA
>JBIIIA010000224.1:0-5578 GCA_044235195.1 Thermoflexales bacterium | reverse complement strand
AATGGTTCGCCGATGAACGTGCAGATGCGTTGAAAGACGGCGGCCGGGGACGCGGTGAACTCTTCGTAGCGCACGATCAGCACGCGGCTCGCTAGCGCCGCCTCGCGCGCGATCGAGCGATAGTAGCTGACGAACGAAGCGGCGTTCATGCTGCCGAGCCAGCGGACGACCGGGCTGTCGGCCGCTGCGACGTCGGCGGCAGCGGCGAGCCGGCGCCTGTAGGAACGGAAGACGTCGAGCGGATGCCGAATGGAGCACACGATGCGCGCGTCGGGAAAAGCCGAACGGATCTCCGGCAGACGGTACAAGTTGTCCGGCGTTTTCTCGACGAGGCGGCGGACGCCGCGCGCCGCTGCCGCCTGCGTGAAGTAGGCGCGCGTGAGTGAGTCGCGGCGGCACAGCTTCCACCAGATCAGCCGCGTGGCGGCGCGCCGGGAAATCACGCGCTGCAGCGCTGCATGGGCGTGAATCGCATCACAGGCGCGGGGGATGCCGTGCAGATGCCGTTCGAGTGTGCGGAAGGCGGCATCGTCGTGCAGCAGAAAATCCCAGGCGGCGCCGCGGCGCTGTCGCACGCTGGACGGGTCGAGAAACACGCGTGACTCGGTGAGGTCGAACCCGTGACGGCTGCGCGTCGGAGTGAACGAGGCGTGTTTCTGCAGCGAAAGGTACAACGCACTCGTGCCGCTGCGGGCGACGCCGACGATGAATACCGGAGCAGGAATCGTCGTCATCGGGCTATTTCCATGCGTTGTCTTTCTCGTAGCCCAGGCGTACGAGCCCGTCGCCGAAGCGGCGCTTGAATGCTTCGACGTGTACGGGTTTGAAATGATTGACCCAGTCGCCCGGGCTGCCCTTGCGGTAATGGCTGTGCGTGTTCTCCATTCCCATGGTGCGGCCGCCTGTTTTTGTTTCGAACCGATGGCGATATACCGTCTCGAGGAGATGGCCGGGTGGGAGGTGGCGCTGGCGCAGGCGTCGCAGGCCGGCGCTTTTTCGCCCCAGGGCATCGGAGGTGGGGGCTTGTGCGCCCTGCTGCACCCTTCGTGCGTGTACGTTGTGCCGCCACTGGCGAAATGCCGTGGCCAGCGCGGTGCGCATCTCACCCCATGGATCGACGAGTCTGGTCGTCGGCCGCACGAGTCCGAGGAATTCGAAGATGTGCATGAAGCCTTCGTACGGCGAGCGAACGAGGTCTTCCATATGCACTTCGAGGATGTCCGGATTCGTGTAGTTCCAATTCAGAATGCTTTCGATCACCGGCGCGCTGTATTCGATTTCGAGCAGCATGCCGTCGGTTTCGTCGAGCGACTGCAGTCGTTGCCGGTGTTCGACCAGGCCGGGCCACATGCGCACCGGATGCGAATAGAGATGCGAAAAGTAGGCGGAGACGATCAAGTCGCGCGGGTCACGCACGACATGAAAGCCGTGCAGCGGGCCGAGCGCCGGCACATGGCGGACTTCGGCATTCGAATACAGGAAAAAATCGGGCTTCTGGCGCAGCAGCCAGCCGGCCAGGTCCCCGTTCGGCACGTCTTCGGCGCGTGAGACGTGCGTGACCACGAAGTTGAGCATCGTGCTGACGTCCGAGACGATTTCGCGTATCCATATCGAGGCGCACTTGTGGTGCCCGAAATAGGCGTACAGCGGAAAGTGAGCGTCAGGATGAGACATGGGTGTTCATCTTGGCTTTAGAGAAGGGACCGGCGCCGAAGCGACGGAGGAAGTAATGACCGGCGCCGATGGCGGTGGCATAGCGGAGGCGTCTGCGATCCTCAGGAGACTCGGCGAGCCTTGCGGCGCGCCTCCACGAATTGGCGAGGCTGTGCACGGCGAGCCTCCAGCGCAGCGGCGCCGGAAAGTGCTTCTCCAGCCAGAGGAGATGATTGCGCGACAGGTAGTACTGATACGAGCTGGATGCTTTGCCGCCGAATGCGACGGAGCCGATGTGACGTACCCGTGCCGTCGGGCAGTAGCGCAGGCGCAGGCCGGCGCGGCGCGCACGCAGGCTCCAGTCGGCGTCCTCGAAAAGCAGGAAGAAGCGCTCGTCGAACAGTCCGATCGTCTCCAGAGCGCTGCGCGGGAAAAGCACGGCGCAGCCGGTGAGCCATTCCGTGTCGCACGGCGCATCGAATGCCGGGCCGTCGGGCCTGCCGAGGCCGATGTGGTGCGTTTCTCCACGGCCCGAGATGGATCCGCCGGCGAAATGAATGCGATTGGCCGGCGCCGCGCCGAGCGATTTCGGCGCGACGGCGGCGATGTCCGCCTGGTGGGCGCATGCCTCCACCAATCGCTCGACGCAGTCGGCTTCCGTCGTGACGTCGTTGTTCAAGACGAACACGTACTCGGCTCCGCTTGCCAGCGCATGGCGCATGCCGACGTTGTTGCCCGCCGCGTATCCGAGATTGGCGCCGGTTTCGATGACGGTCGTCTCCGGGAAGGCAGCGCGCACGGCATCCGGGGTGCCGTCGGTCGAGCCGTTGTCCACCACGACGATGGTCGGGGGTTCGGTCTGCATCCGCAGGCTCGTGAGGCAGTGCAGCGTTTCTTCGCGTCCGTTCCAGTTGAGGACGATCGCCATGACGCGTCGCCGCTGTGATCGATGCGGCGCATCCTCTTCTGCGGATCGGGACGGTGGTAATCGGGTAGTCATCTTGGCAATGTCGTAGGGTGAAAATGCAGCGTTGGGGCGACTTCATGCCAACGAACGTGAATTGTACGAAAAAACGATCATCGAACGAGCCGCCATTTCGTCTGCAGATGTTGCACTTCCTGTGTGAAGCGGAGCCGATCGGCGTCGGTTCTGGCGAATCCGCGGCTGGCGGAAAGTTCGTGCACCATTTCGGCGAACGGCGTCCATACGCTGCGCAGTCCGATGCTGCGCAGATGCAGACACAGGTCGGCGTCGTTGTAGGCGACGGCCAGTTTTTCGTCGAAGCCGGCGATGCGGTCGAAGTTCGTGCGGGTGACGACGAGACACGCACCGATGAGCGCATCGACTTCGCGGCGTTCCCGCGCGGCTGGGCTGCTGCGAAATTCGGCGGCGGGTGTTCCGTCTCCCATGATCTGGGGATAGTGGCTGCCGAAGATTCGAATGCCGAGATGTTGCACTCGACCATCCGGATAGAACAGCAGCGGACCGGCGGCGCCGACGTCCGGCTGCAGGGCAAGGCCGGTGAGTTCGCGCAGCCAGGTTTTTTGCGTGATGCGCACGTCGTTGTTCAGGAAGCACAGCACGTCGCCCGCTGCTGCGCGCGCGCCGGCATTGCAGAGGGTGGAAAAGTTGAACGCGCCTTCGTGCGCGACGACGACGACGTTCGGCAGGCGGCGCAGGTCGTCGAGCAGGAGAAGCGCGTCGGGCTCGCTGCTGCCGTTGTCGACGATGACCACCTGGAGATTCGGGAAGTCGGTGTGATGAAGCACGCCATCGACGGCGGTGCGCAGCAGCGCGGCCCGATTCTTCGTGGGGATGATTACGCTGGCGCGGCAGTTCTGTGGGATGGAGAGTTCGTTCTTCGGTGCGTACTTGCGGGCATTGCGCTCGGGCAGTCGTCGGCGCAGCGCATCGTTGAACTGCAGGAAGATGGCCGGCAGCAAGTCGCGGCGTCGGAATCCGGGATTCGGCCGCTCGAGCTGCGATCGTGGCGCGGAGAGTGGAAACTCACCGCGCTGCAGCGCAGTGAGCAGGCTGTCGAAGTCGCGGCTCATCGCCTCCATCGTGAAGGTGCGGCGCGAGCGCTGGAATGCGGCGCGGCTCATCGACGACCAGCGCTGCGGATCCGTCAGGAGTTCGATTTGTGCGGCGAACGATTGCGCCTCACCGTTCTGTGCGAGCAGGCCGGTTTCGCCTTCCGCGATGGCAAAGTCGGTGACGCCCTCGATGCGCGTGGCGACCGGCACGCAGCCGTTTGCCTGCGCTTCCAGTAGCACGAGGCCGAGTCCCTCGCCATAGGTGGACGTGAACAGCGAGACGTGGTGACGGCGCAGTTCACGATACAGATCCTGCTGGAGTGGAACGTTCAGGAACTGCACAAGGTGGTTCGTGCCGGATGTGCGAAAGGCATCTTCGAGCGGCTGACGATCCGGCACGAAGCCGCAGACGCTGAGAGTGACGTCGATGCCGCGTGCGACGCAGGCCTGCAGGATGTGCGGCAGAAGCAGCACGCTCTTGCGGCCGAAGAGTCGTCCGACGTAGAGCAGCCGCAGCGGCGACGCGTGCGGCGCACGACTTTCCACGTCGGCGGCGTCGGGCAGGTGAATGCCGTGGGTAATCATTTGCACCGGCTTGTGCGGCAGGCTGGCAGACAGCGCCTGTTGCAGGCGCGGGCTGATGGCGAGCGCGGCATTCCAGAACGGCGCGGACTGTACGGCTGGCTCATAGACGTGTTCGCGGTCGCTGAGAAGAATGCGAACGAGTGCTGTGTCGTCCGGCAGATACGGCAGTACCGGCTGCAGGTTCGGAATCGGCATGCCCGTGGCGAGGAAGACCACATCGAATTTTTGTTGTTCGAAAATGCGGCGCATGCGCTGAATGTGCGCGACGCGGCTTTCGAAGCGGCGCTGTCCGATCGGGATGAACGAGACGCCGTGAGGCAGAGCCGCGGGAGCCATGCGGTGCGGCGAAGAGGCCAGCACCGTGGCGTGATGACCGAGTGCGGTGATCGCTTCCGCGTACAGAAGCGTGCCCGTGCCCGTGCCGTCGAGTTGAAGCGCCGGAGCGCAGACTGCGATTTTCATGCGTGCACCATCCGTCGTCGTGTGTTGCGTGCGCCTTCGATGAGCGTTCGGCCGAGCCTGCGCACGCGCGGCGCGAGGCTGAAGTGCCGTGACGGCCGCGCGAGATGGCGCGCCCGCTGCTCTTGGAACAGTGCGCAGGCGAACGCGTAGAGCTCTCGATCGCGGCGTGTGAATTCTTCGATCTGATCGATGACGATGTTCGGAAGCTGACTACGGTACCGCTCGGACATGCTGCTGCGCGTGGGGTTGCGGTTGGCGCGCGGCAATGCCGATGGCGTCGGGATGCCGAGCCGACTGCACATCATTTGCGTCGATTCTTCGAAATGTTCGTGGATGCCGACGACGTCCATTTCCGCCAGCCATTCTTTCGCACGCGCGAGCGACTCCGGCGCGTATTCGTCCTCCGAAAGAAGGCGCAGGGGAAAGGGGCGCAGCACCGAGCGGCCGCTGTCGGCGTCGGGGCTGCCCTTGAACAGCGGCCGATAGTCGCGCAGCACGCCGAGCATGCCGACCTGGCTGTCGCAGGCGAGGGCGAGTGCGTGAAGATCGAGCGGCCGAGATAAATCCGACTGCAGGATCGGTTTCACGGCGGCCAGATATTCCGGCGTGAATGTATGGGGAATCTCGGCGGCGATGTGCTGCAGGTACTGGATTTGCGAAATTGTGCGTTCGATGGGCTCACGCAGCATGGTGAAGACGATCAAGTCGCTGCGGCCGGTGAGCTGGAGCATGCTGCGGCCGTGGTGGAAATCGTGAAAGCAGCGGAAGCGGCGCAGTTCGGAGATGGAGAGCGTCGCCAGATTGGGTGGGATGAGTTGCAGTCGATCGCGTGTCCGGTATG